>JAKPTH010000136.1 GCA_029571125.1 bacterium | reverse complement strand
GCCGGGTTCGCGGCGCCGGATTTTTTTTTCCAGTTCCAGGACGCTTTTAATGGCTTTCGAGTTAAAAAGAGGCTCCCCTCCGAAAAATTCGAAACGGAAATCGCGCGAATCGTCCATAAGGCCGCCGGCCTGGCGGACCGCCTCGAGGACGGTGCCGGGCATCATTATTTTATCCTGCGATGAATAATCGCCGCCCGCGGCGTAACAGTAAACGCATCCGAGATTGCACTGCGGAGTGAGATCCAGGTTCAGGGCCGAAACCTCGGCCGCGTGAGATATCGATTTTGAATTTAAAACCGCCTCGTTGGTAAATAAGCCTTCGCGGTCTTTAGCTTTAAAAAAAGCGTCCAGCGATTTCAATTTTTCTTCGAACGATTTTTTCAAAAAAATATTTTCGCCTCGCTTTTCGATGCATTCGTCGCGGACCAGTTCGGCCAGTGCGCTGATCGAAGTTAAAAAAATAAAGCAACGGCCGAAAAGTTCAAAAATTATATAACGGTCGCTTTTGGCGATATAATTTACAGGGTTCATAAGCCGCCTCCGCACTTTAAATCATTATTTGATCTATATTTTCGATGCTTTTGATATCGTCTTTGAAAGTCCTGCCGTTTTTATTCTTTATGGCTCCCGCAGCGCACTGCTTGACACACGCAAGGCACTCGCAGCATTCGCGGGAATAATCGACGCTGATTGAGCCGCCGGTTTCGGTGAAAAGGCCTTTCGGGCATACCTGAGCGCAAGAGCCGCAGCCTGAGCATAGGTCTTTTGAAATTAACGGCTGAAAAAGGCTTTTGTTATCTCCCGAAGCGAGCCAGTGCGCGATAGTCGTTTTATAAAAAGGAGTCGAGCCGAGCATGTCGATGGAAACCAGAAAGTTAATCGCGAATGCGCTCAGGCTATAAAAAAGAAACGAAGCCAGCTTGAAAGGTTTTTTAAACACTGAATATGCCGCGATGGCCGATTGAATAATCGCTCCTATGAATAGCGAGTTGTTCGCGGGATATTTAAAAGGAAGACGGTCGTAAAGCATGAAGTTGGAAAAGATATTCAAGAAATTCATCAGCAATAAAAAATGGATTTTGCCTTCGTGCTTTTTTCCGGCTATTATTTTAAGCGCGATTACCGGAAGCAGAAAGACAGCGAACATGCCGAAAGCGTTATAGTAACGCTCGGCGAATGCGAAACGGACAAGTCTCATCTGAGGATTTAATTTAAAACCTCCGTTTACGTACTTTTTGATGTCCCGGAAATCGGCGGGGCCGAAAACGCCTTTGAAGCCGCATTCCTTTTCCAGCGCGCCGAGGTTTACTCCTGAAGCGCAAAGCAGCGGCAGTATAAGCCGCCTGTGGCAAACTATTCCGGAAAGGCCTGTGGAATTTACCGCGTCGGCTATTTTGTGTTCGTTGAAATCGCATACGCCCGAGGCGCACCAGACGTTGATTCCCGCCGAATCGCAGACAAGCAGGTAGCAGTCCAGGCCGCGAAGCTCCTTTTCTATCCTTTTTACGGTATGGAAATAATTGCCGGAAACGAAAACGGGAGAAGCGGAAGAAGGATTTCCTATCTTTACGAGCCCGCATTCGCTGCGGATAGGATTGTAGCGAAGCAGAACGCAGCGGCAGCTTATTAAAAAATCTTTAATTTCTTTGATCTTGTTCATATTTTTAAAATTTTCAGTATGGATATTATACCTAAAAAAACGCTTTCGCGTTCGGTTACTTTAAGGCCGGCGGCGGTCAAATCTTTTTCGAGTTTTTTTACCGGAGTTATAAGCGTTCGGGTCAGTATGAAATTCGGTATGAAAAAAATCCAGTAAAGGAAGTGGTAAATCGCGCTCAATATAAAATTTTCGGGCCAGAGCTCGTCGCAGATTATTATTATGCCGTTTTCAGAAAGCAGAGCGGCGGCGGATTTGAGAGTTTTAGCCCGCACCACGGGAGAAAGCTCGCCGAGCATCATCGACATGATTACAACGTCGAACTGCCTGCCTTTTAAAATGATATCGACGGACGCCGAGCCGCATTCGACCGCGGTGATACGCTTTTCGAACTTTGCGCCCC
>JAKPTH010000119.1 GCA_029571125.1 bacterium | reverse complement strand
ATACGAGATGATAGAATGGTTTGCGGACCCGTCGGATCCCTCCGGATTTCGCTGGAAACCCCAAAATATCAATTCTTTTCACGGCCGCGGAATTTCTCTGTCGCTGGAGAAAAAAATTTCGTCCGGACTCTACGGCCGTTTTTATTATGAAACCGCACGCTACAGGCAAAAGAATATGGAGCAAATATACGACGATTTTGCTGGCGGCCGGAAATTTTCCCGTGTCGAACGCGATGCTCGGCAGCTTCCGCGTATCCGGGCATCGGCCGGTATCTATGGAAAACTTACAAAGCGTCTCGGAATAAGCTTTTTGAACACATTTACGTCGGAAATGAAATTTTACTACGCCGATTACAGCCAGGCGCCCGTTGTGACAATGAAAGAAAAAAATATAGCGGCTAACCTGATAAGCGATCTGAACATTTTTTTCGAATATAAAAAAGACGAACGAATAGGCGTGAGCGTTGAAAACCTTTTTAATAAAAGCTATGCTCGCAGATTCGGCTCTTCATTCGCAGACCGAGATTTTCCGATGCCGGCAAGGACCTGGAAGATCTCTTTCGATAAGCGTTACTGAGAAAGTATTTCACTGCGCTTTAAATAAATCTGTTGAAAAAAAAAGATTAATGTTATAAAATGTTGATCATAAATCCGGATAAAAAAGGCGGCCGGCATAAAACGCGGGACGCCTCTTATGCCGTTTACTTTTTTATGATATCAGGTGAAAAAATGATCGAATTTCTCATTCCGATGATAATCGCCGCGGTGCTTGGTACTGGTTATGCCGCGGTTTTTCTTTTTTATAATAAGGAAAAACAAAAAGACGGCTGCTCCGACGCGTCAGGCGGCCACGGCTTCGGATGCGCCAACTGCGGCGCGTGCGGCGGAAAAAAAGAAAAAAAAGAAAAAAAAGAAGACGATGCGTCAAAATAAAAAAGAGTTGATTGGTGAAAAAAATGACTTTTTGAAATAAAATAAAGTATAGTTTAACAAAAATAATAAAATTAACAAATACTTAAAAATATTTATTTTGCTTGACACCCGGCGTAAAAAGTGATAAAATCACCTTGAAAAATTCAAACGTTTTTCTTTGATTTTTTTAACTGCAAGACTTAAAAGCCCGACCTGTTATCTTTCTCATAAAAACACCGAAAAATCTAAATTAAAATAAGTAAGAGGTAGTTGTAATGGAAATTATAATGTCTGTTTTAGTTATGGGTTTAATTGCAATTGTCTTGGCCGTCGCTTTAATTATCAGCTCAAAAAAATTTCACGTTCCCGAAAATCCTTTAATCGAAAAAGTCGCGTCGCTTTTGCCTCAGGCCAATTGCGGCGCTTGCGGCTTTCCCGGCTGCGCTGGTTTCGCCAAGGCTTTCGTTGAAGAACCCGTTCCCGGCATGCGCTGCCCCGTGGCTTCCGCTGAAGTTTTAAAGGCCATAGGCGAAGTCCTCGGCACTGCGATCGGCGAAAACAAGCCCATGCGCGCGGTTTTACACTGCAACGGAAAGCACTCCAACGTTCAAACCGTTTCTGAATACATAGGCGTAAGAAGCTGCGCCGCGGCGAATATGCTTTATACCGGAGACAAGGCGTGCATGTATTCATGCATCGGCTACGGCGACTGCGCGAAGGTATGCCTTTTCGGCGCTATAACCATGGAAGACGGCATCGCCGTTTTTGACGCCGAAAAATGCACCGGCTGCGGGCTTTGCGTTAAAGAATGCCCCAGAAAAGTCATATCGCTGGTTCAAAAGAGAATTTCCAACGTCCGCGTCACCTGTTCTTCTCACGATAAAGGCCCCGTGGTACGTAAAAATTGCAAAGTCGGCTGCATAGCTTGCGGCAAATGCGTTAAAGTTTGCCCTAAAGAAGCTATAACCGTCGCGCCCGGCTCCAACCTGGCCCGCATAGACGACGCCAAGTGCATTCTTTGCGGCAAATGCGTCGCCGAATGCGATATAATGCATGCAATAACCGCTGACGGACGCGTCGTTAAAGCGGTAGAGATAATCATAAAGAAAAAGCAACAGGAAAAAGAAGAAAAACAAAAAGCGGCGGCCATGGCCGCCGGCGCGGCTAACAATCCGGCCGCCAGTGATACTAAAGAGGTGAAATCATAATGGCTTTTGGATTAAAAACCTTTTCGCGCGGCGGAATTCACGTTGACGACAGAAAATACAGCCACGAAAGCGCTATCGAAAAAATTCCGGCTCCTAAAACCGTCGTCATTCCAATATCGCAGCATATAGGCGCGCCCGCGAAGGCAGTAGTTACTAAAGATCAGGCCGTTAAAATAGGCCAGATCATAGCGGAAAAATCCGGTTTTATTTCGGCAAACGTGCTGTCGCCGGTTTCGGGCGTCGTTAAAGCTGTAGAAGCCCGCATGACTCCGACCGGTTTCAAACAGGACTGCATAGTCATTGAAAACGATATGAAAGACGAATATTTCGAGGCTTTTACCGCCGTCGCTCCCTCGGCGGAAGTCATAGAAAAACTCGACGTTTCCGGCGCCGTTAAAGCCGTCGAAAAAGCCGGCATCGTAGGCATGGGAGGCGCGGCGTTTCCTACTTCGGTAAAGCTTTCGCCGCCGCCTGACGTTAAAATAGACACCGTAATTTTAAACGGCGTCGAATGCGAGCCTTACCTTACCGCGGACGCCCGCATAATGATCGAAGACGCCGAAAAGATCGTCGCCGGTCTCGCGCTCATAATGAAGATATTTTCTAAAAACGGCCCGGTAAAAGGTTATATAGGCATCGAAGCTAATAAGCCCGATTCGATTCAAAAAATGAGCGAAGCCGCCTCTAAATATAAAGACATAGAAGTGGTTTCCCTCGCTTTAAAATACCCTCAGGGCGGCGAAAAACAGCTTATCAACGCCATCGTCGGCCGCGACGTTCCGTCCGGCAAACTGCCGAGCGCGGTCGGATGCGTAGTGCAGAACGTGGCGACGGCGGCTTCGATATACGACGCCGCCGTAAACAACAGGCCCCTGATCGAGCGCGTTGTGACCGTAACCGGCATGGGCGTTAAAAAGCAGAAAAACCTTCTGGTAAGGTTCGGAACCATGTTCACCGAACTCATCGATTACTGCGGCGGCGTTACCGACGACGCGGCGATGCTTATATGCGGCGGCCCCATGATGGGCAAAGCCCTTCAAACATCGGAAGTTCCCGTCACAAAAGCGGTTTCCGGCATTCTGGTGCTCACGCAAAACGAAGCCAACCTGTACGAAGAAGCCCCATGCATACGCTGCGGCCGCTGCGTGGACGTCTGCCCGATGGGCCTGCAGCCCGGCATGATCAATAAGGTTATCGACGCCGGCGACTACGATAAGCTCGAAGAGCTTTCGCTTTTAGACTGCATCGAATGCGGTTCGTGCAATTATATATGCGCGGGCCACGAAAGGCTCGTCCAAAAGATAAAGATCGGCAAGGTAAAACTTCAGGAAATACTCAAGGCGCGCAAAGAAAAAGAAGCGCAGCTGAAAAAAGAAGATAAAAAATAAGCAGCCGCCCCGGTTTCTTTATTTTTATTTATAAAAAAGTGTTTTAATCAACTAAATAAAATAGTAAAAAGTTTTAACGAAATGAGGGAAAGGTAAATTGGAAACAAAAGACAAAAAATGGATTGTTGGCCAGGGCTCTCATATTTACTTTCCGCAGGACACCTCGAAAATAATGTTTCAGGTTATCCTGGCGCTTCTGCCCGCCTCGGCTATGGCCGTTTACGTTTTCGGTTTCGACGCTTTGAAGGTGCTGCTTATCGGCGTGATAAGCGCTGTCGCCGTAGAAGCGCTGATTCAGAAATATTTAATGAAAACTCCCGTTACCATAGGCGATTATTCCGCCGCGCTGACGGGACTGCTTCTCGCGCTCAACCTCCCGGCCGGCTCGCCCTGGTGGATGGTGTGCATAGGCTCGCTCATCGCGATAGGCATAGGAAAGCTAGCTTACGGCGGATTGGGCCAGAACCCGTTTAACCCGGCTCTCGTGGGCCGCGTCGCCCTCCTTATAGGGTTTCCGGCGCTCATGACAGATTGGAGCGTCACCGGCGGATACCTTGCCGAACTTTATCGCAAGATCCCCGCCGAAGCTCTCACAACCGCGACGCCCCTCGGCTTCATTAAAGCCTACAGCGGCTCTAATTTTACGGCGGACCTGGTGGCTTATTTCAACAGCTATTCGATAAATTTAAAAACGCTTTTCATCGGAACCACCAGCGGTTCCATAGGCGAAGTGAGCGAACTGGCGCTTTTACTCGGCGCGCTTTACCTTATTTATAAAAAAGTGCTGAACTGGGAAATACCGGCGGCCTTCATCGGAACTGTAGGAGTTATCGCCATGGCGGCCTATTACCTTAAGCCCCAGGCTATGCTTTTACCCCATTATCACCTGTTTTCGGGCGGCCTTTTCCTGGGCGCGCTTTTCATGGCTACCGATATGGTCACTTCGCCCTTCACTTTCAGGGGAAGAATCGTATTCGGCATTGGCTGCGGCGTGCTTACGATGCTCATAAGGCTTTACGGCGGATATCCCGAAGGCGTGTCGTTCGCGATACTTCTTATGAACATATTCGTTCCGATTATAGATATTTATATAAAACCTAAAAGATTCGGAGTATAAAAATGATGAAAAGAGGAAGTTCAGATTTAAAACTACTGGTCGTTCTTACGGTTTTTTCGGCTGTCTCCGGCCTTCTGCTGGCGCTGGTAAACGACGTCACTAAAGACAGGATAGCCATGGTAAAGGTTATTAAGCAGCAAAAAGCCCTGCTCGAAGTTGTGGAGCCTTTCGATACGTGCGAAACCGAAACGCTTTTAAATGATCCGTTCGACCCTGTCGAAACGTTTACCTGCAAAAAAGCAGGCGCTGTGACGGGTATCGCGGTTAAAATTTCTTCGCGTTTGCTTTCGGGGGAAGAAATGAAAAAATTGAACCTCTCCGATGCGTTAAAGCAGCCCCAGGCTTATGGCGATCCCATAAAAATGCTCGTCGGATTTTCGCCGGCCGGCAAAATAAGCGGAATAAGCTTTTTAGAGCATAAAGAAACCCCGGGCCTAGGCTCTAATATCGAAAAGAAAGAGTTTAAAGCCAACTACGCAGGAGCTATGGTAGAAGGGAAAAAATGGAGCGTAAAAAAAGACGGCGGCGACGTCGAGCAGCTCACGGCGGCCACGATCACTTCGCGCGCAGTTACCGCTTCGGTTGTAAAGGCCATTGAAATTTATAAAAACAAGGCGAAAAGCTTAAATATAATCAAATAAATATTAATGAGGTTTTCTTATGAGCATAAACTTTAAAAATGAATTATATCGTGGCATCGTCACGGAGAACCCTATTTTTAGAATAGTCCTGGGCATGTGCCCGACGCTGGCCACCTCTACTTCGGCTATGAACGCTCTGGGCATGGGCGTTTCGGTAATCGCGGTGCTTACCTGTTCAAATATGGTTATTTCGATGCTTAGAAACGTTATACCCGATAAAGTCAGAATACCTGCTTTTATAGTAGTTATAGCCACGTTCGTTACCGTGGTCGATTTGCTGATCGCCGCCTTTATACCGCCCCTCTACGAGGCGCTCGGCATCTTCATTCCGCTTATAGTCGTCAACTGCATAATACTCGGCCGCGCCGAGGCTTATGCCGCTAAAAATCCAGTGGTTCCTTCGATCGTCGACGGAATCGTTATGGGCATCGGATTTACGCTTTCGCTCACCATGCTCGGCGCGATGCGCGAATTCTTATCCGCGGGCATGATTTTCGGATACGCCGTGGCCCCTTTCAAGCATCAGTTTATTTTAATGATACTCGCTCCCGGCGCTTTTATCACCCTCGGACTGGTTCTGGCGGGCATTAATTTTATTCAAAATAAGGAGAGCTAATATATGTTATCATCTCTTTTATCGATTTTCATAGTATCGGCTTTATTCAATAACGTTATCATGGCGCAGTTTCTTGGAACCTGCCCGTTCCTCGGCGTTTCCAAATCTATCGAAACTGCCAGCGGTATGGGATTTGCCGTTATATTCGTAATGGTGCTGGCCAACATCATTACGTATTTCGTTCAGCTGCTTTTAATATGGGCCAAAGTGGAATACCTGCAGACTCTGGCTTTCATACTTGTAATCGCCGGCCTGGTCCAGATGGTCGAAATCATGCTCAAGAAACTTTCTCCCGGCCTTTATAAATCGCTGGGAATTTATCTTCCCCTTATAACCACCAATTGCGCCGTTCTCGGTATAGCGCTTCTGGCGATCAAAAAAAATTACGGCCTTTTAGAGTCCGTGGTTTATTCGTTCGCCACGGCCTTCGGTTTTTTAGTCGCGATAGTGCTTTTCGCGGGCATCCGCGAACAGATGAAATACAGCACCATACCCCGCGCGATGGAAGGCTTCCCCATAGCGCTTATAACCACGGGCATCATGGCTCTGGCGTTCATGGGATTCGCCGGTTTCAAGCTGCCGTTCTAACCGACACTGTTTATAAATTTCTACAAGCGGAACAATATTCTAACTTTGAATATTGTTCCGTTCTTTTAACGGAGGTTTTTTTTGGACGCAAAAAGAAAGGCTCTGACCGTTTTCATAGGCCTTACGGCCCTTGCTTTTTTGATTTTTAACGCCAATCAGGCCGGCCCGGTCAGCTATAAATATACGCAGCCGGCCATGGGCACTATTTTCAACGTGACCGTTTACGGCGCTCCGGAAAACGACGCGCGCGACGCGTCGCGTAAGGCGTTTTCGCTCCTTCATTCCATCGAGGCAGAGCTGAGCAGGTTCAGAGACGATTCCGAGCTTTCCGCCGTAAATAAGCTGCCGGCTTCGTCCCATAAGATCAGCGGCCACTTTTTGGACTGCGTCAAGCAATCCGTCGCGGTAGGGGATTTGACGGACGGATATTTCGATATAACTTTCCTTCCGCTTTATAAAGCGTGGGACTGGCGGAACGATCCTAAAAACGAGCCTTCGGCAGCCACTCTGGAAGTTTTATTGAAAAGCGTCGGATATAAAAAGATAAATCTGGATGAAAAAGGCTCTACGATAAGCCTTATGCCCGGCATGATGCTGGATCTCGGCGGCGTCGCCAAGGGATATTCCGTGGTGAAAATGGCCGAATCGCTTAAAGCGTCGGGCATAAACGACGCCATCGTAAACGGCGGCGGCGATCTGGTCATAACTTCGAAACGCGCCTATGTCATAGGTTTGCGGAGCCCTTTCGCCGCCAAAGGCGAAGAAGCCGTGTTCGGAAAAATAATAGTGGAAGGCCCCGCCGCGGTTTTCACTTCGGGCGATTACGAACAGTTCGCCGAAATAAACGGAAAAAAATACGGCCATATAATAGATCCGCATACGGGCTATCCGGCTTCAGGACTTAAATCCGCGACCGTCATAGACGAAAACCCTGGACGTGCGCCCGGTATTTCCGCCGGAATAATAGCCATGGGAGAAAAACGCGCAAAAGAATTCGTCGAAAATAAAAACATCGCGGCTTTTTTGATAAACGAAAGCGGCGAAGTTTATATGTCTAAAAAATTCTCTTCGATCGCCAGATTTATAAATGACCGGTAGAGCTTTTCCGCCGGACTAATACTCAAAAGGGGCCGCCTGCGTTATATCCAGGCGGCCCCTTTTGAGTTTATTTAAAATTTTAATTATTCGGCAGTTCCGTAAGTGTATTTTTTGATATAGTCGATGACTTCTTTTGCGCTTATATTTACGCGCGCCACCTTCTGGATGTAGTTGAGGTTTTCCGACGTGAAGACTATTCCGTCGTCCACGTTGCCCGCTACGGCCGTTTCCTCGAGGCGGTAGAAGATGCACATGGGGTGCAGATAATCCTTGGAATATTTAAGGCAGAAATCGTGTTCCATGCATTTGGTCACGCATCTGTCCGTAAAGTCGGACTTGATGCTGCGGCCGGTCGCCAGCCTTTGCTTTTCGGTGGCTTTAAAGCGGTAAACGCCGGTGTCGTCGAGCTCGAAATACTTGTCGATAAAGCTGTTCTTTATGGCGGAGCCGATCATTCCTTTGACGGGGCTCTCGAAGAATATGCGCTTGTCGGCCTGGAACTGCATGTTTTTCCAGTTGATGTGGGCGTTTGATTCTTTGCAGATGGTGAATATAAGGCAGTTGGCGATATGGTCGGCGCCGTTGTCGATGATCTGCTGGACGTTGTTTTCGTTGATACCGCCGGCCGCGATAAGTTCGGGCACGTGATATTTTTTGCGGTAGTCCTCGCGGTGGTTTTTGACGTCTTCTATGAAAGCCTGCACTTCGTTTTCCGGCGCGTTTTTGCCGAGGACCTGCTTGGCGAGATGAGTGGCGAAGCGCATGAATGTGAGCTTTACGAGCTCTTCGGTGGATATGAAATTCTTGATGGAGCTGAAGCCTATATGTCCGCCGCAGCCGGCGCCTTCGAGCATGATCCTTTTGACCACGCCGCTTTGAAGCACCCTTAAAGCAAGCGAAGGGTGGGCGACTTTGGGGATTATTTCGAGCTTTAGATCTTCGTATTCGCCCGTGCAGTTGAGTATTTTAGAATCGTATCCGGCGCTGAGGACGATGAACCTGGCGCCCAGCTTCTGCACCACGCGGGCCACGTTGTGAAAGTCTTTGGCCACGTACATGAGGTTGACGCCTATTTCGCCGTCGGGGCAGATTTCGCGTGCGATGCGCATTTCGCGCTCGAGCTCCGCCGGGGTCATTCCCGCCCCGCCCATGGAAGCGACGAACCCTTCGCGCGCGACCGCGCCGGCCAGTTCGCCGGTGGTGATTTTAACGGCGGCGCCCTCCTGCCAGACTTTTACGTTTTTATTCTTTTTGATTACCGGACAGTCTTCTTTGATGTTTTTATTTTGAGTGTCGTTATTTTGATTCATTTTATCGCCTATTCTAGAAACTGATTTAAGCCGCGCAAGAATAACACGGCGCGGATGCGTTTCATTTATTTCGTTAAATTTATTTTAATGATCGCCTATTTTTCAAATTTTTTCTGCGCCAGATCGAAAGCCCATTTTATATCTTCTTTTTTACCTTCGGGATAATTGTGGGCGATTATTACGATTAGCGGAAATTTATCGGCTATGAAAAATGTTTCTTCTTTAAAATAAGAGAGCATGGATGTTTTGATGAGGCCTTTAAAAACTTCCATATCGGCGCGGGCGCTTTCTTTTAATTCGAGAGCTATCAGGCCGAAATCGTGGTCCTTGTCGTCTTTCTTATAGGTCATTAAATTGATCGCCATGGACGTAAGGTTGTCGGGAAGCTCTTTTACTTCTGAAAACAGACGGCCCGCGGTGGTTTTTATCTGGTCTTTACCTTCGATAAGGATGGGGTTGGATTCGAAAGGTATCCTGATTTTAGCGGCCTTGGAAACCAATGAAACGCCGTATCCGAGCTCTTCTTGCTTTAATATGAAATCTTTAGCCGAAATTACCTGCTGCGGAGCCGCCGGAGGCTGGAGCTGCGCGCTGGCCGTTTCCGCGGGCGCGACCGGAACCGGAGTGGGGCCGGGGGCTATTGGCGGTTCCGCGGGCGGAGCCGCGGGAGTGACTTCCGCCGTTGCCGGGGCGGGGGCGTTAACGGCTGCCGTCGGAGCGGCAGGAGCCGCAGCAGGCGGAACCGCTGCCGGCGTTACTTCGGCGGTGGAAGCGGGCGGAGCGGTGACGCTCGCGGGCTGGGCCGCCGACGGCGAAAGCGTTTCCACGCTCGCGGTCTGAGCGGAAGCGTTTAACTGTATGCTTAAAGTCAAAAGTGTAGCTAAAAAAAGCCCTCTTTTCAAGATCATTTTATACCTCCAGTATTTTGTCCGGAATATCTCGGAGAATTGGTGTAATGTTTTCACTATGGATTATATATTTTATTGGCTAAAAAGTCAAGCAATATTAACCTTAAAAATAATATTTAAGCTTGCTGATCGGCCTGAGAAACGCCGGCCGGAAGGTAGATGAAAAAGGCGGTTCCTTCGCCGCTTTTCGATTCGACATCGATGATCCCCTGGTGGTTTTTTATTATAGAATGAGCGGCGGCAAGTCCGATGCCGCGTCCGTCGGATTTCGTGGTGAAATAAGGATCGAATATTTTTTTCAGGTTTTGAGCCGGTATGCCGCCGCCGTTATCGCGCATGGTTATTTTTACGTAATTTCCCGCTTTGACGAAACGCTCGTTAGGCTTATCTACGCAGATGTTTTCCGTTTTGACCGTGATCAGTCCGTTTAAGCCGCAAGCCTGCCTGGCGTTTATGGTGATGTTGGTGATCACCTGTATGAGCTGGCCTTCGTCCACTTCTGCGCTCCACAGACCCGCATGGAGGTCGAACTCGCTTCTCATGGAAGAGCCCGAAAGAGAAAACTGGACGGCTTCGTAAAGCAGGTCGTTGATGTTGGTGAGTTTTTTTATCGGCTGGCCGCCTTTTGAAAACGTTATGAGCTGTTCTGTAAGGCTTTTGGCCTTGTAGGAAACCCTTTCGGCCCGCGTGAGCAGCTCGTATATGTTGCCGTCCTGGCAGCGCCTTTT
>JAKPTH010000080.1 GCA_029571125.1 bacterium | reverse complement strand
GGCTTCTCAAGGAAAAAAAAGGCATAAACCTTCCCGACGCCAATGTTTCCGCCCCGGCCGTAACGGAAAAAGACTTCGCCGATCTGGATTTCGCCCTTAACAACTCCGTGGACTACGTGGCGCTTTCCTTCGTAAGGCACGCCAGCGACATCGAAAACGTCAAACGCTTCATACATAAAAAATCCATGAGCACCCCCGTAATAGCTAAGATCGAAAGGCCCGAAGCCGTGGTGAATATCGACAGCATAATAAAAGCTTCGGACGCCGTTATGGTCGCCAGAGGCGATCTCGGCGTCGAACTGGCGCCGGAAAAAGTGCCGGTCATACAAAAAAGCATCATCCATAAATGCAATCTAGAGGGCAAGCCGGTTATCGTCGCCACTCAAATGCTCGAATCCATGACCGACAATCCCAGGCCCACCAGGGCCGAGGCGTCTGACGTGGCCAACGCCATACTCGACGGCACTGACGCCATAATGCTCTCCGGAGAAACCGCTTCGGGAAAATACCCGGTAGAAGCGGTAAAAATGATGTCAGCCATCGCGCGCGAAGTGGAGCCTTCCATAGTCGGCCACGACCACGAATCCAGAAACCGCATCATAAACCCGTTGTACGGGGCGGCCGACAGCATCTGCTACGCAACGGCGGCGGCCGCGGCCGAAATAAAGGCTAAATTGATAGTCACCTTCACGCAAAGCGGCTCCACGGCGCTTCTCGTTTCTAAATACCGGCCTAAAGCTCCTATTTTAGCGATAACCATGTCGGAAGCCATCGCGCGACGCGTAAATCTTTACTGGGGAGTTATTCCGCTGGCCGTAGACCGGGCCGCTTCGACCGACCAGATGATGGCTCTCGCCGAAAAAGCCTCGATCGATTCGGGGTTCGCCTCGCGCGGCGACTACATAGTCATAACCGGCGGCGCGCCCGTCGGAAAATCCGGATCCACCAATATAATGAAGGTGCATAAAGTCGGAACCGGCTCGGCCGCCGGTACCGCCATTTCAACCGCCGTATGCGAATCCGGCGGCGTAAAAATAAGCCTCGATCCGGCAAAATGCATAGGCTGCGGCATCTGCGTCAACTGCTGCCCTTTTAAAATATTCGGATATCAGAATAACCGCATATTCATAAACGCCGACAGCATCGGCGACTGCGCGGCCGAAAAAATGTGCGAAAATCAATGCCCCTGCGGCGCCATAAGCGTCATCGGAAAATAATACTCTACGGACGGCATAATTTATGATTGAAAATACAAACTTTCCAGGCGGGCGGCCGGGATCGGCGGCCGAAGAAAACAGACGGCTGGCAAAAGAAATTGAAGCGCTTAAAGCCGAGATCGATACGTTGAAATCGGCGAAAGCCGGGCTCGAAAAAATGCTTGAAAGCATCGGCGAAGGCGTTATAGCCGTAAATAAAGAGCTCGATGTCATTTTCGCCAATAAAATGTCCGCTTCGATCTGCGGCTTCGAAGGCGAAAACATCTTAGGCCGGCGCATTTCAGACGTTTTCAAGCTCATAAACGTAATAAGCCGAAAGGCAACGCCGAATCCGGCTGAAAAAACCATGCAGACGCTTCAAATCGTCGGACTGGAGCACAACAGCGCCATTATCACGCCTTCCGGCGAAGAAAAATTCCTCTCGGCAAGCAGCGCGCCCATACTCGACGAAAACCATAATTTAAAGGGCGCGATTCTCGTCTTCCGCGACATATCCGACCGCAAACGCATGGAAGAAGAGCTTTTGAAAATGAGCAAGCTCGAGGCGCTCGGAGTTCTCGCGGGCGGAATCGCCCACGATTTCAACAACCTGCTCACCGGCATTACCGGAAATATTTCTTACGCCAAATTTATAATAGCCGAAGACAGCCCGGCGCAGGAAGCTCTCAATACCGCCGAGCAGATAGCCTTCAAGGCCAAAGACCTCACGTCGCAGTTCCGCACTTTTTCAAAAGGCGGCGCGCCGGTGAAAAAAGCGGTGCATATTTCGGAAAGCTTAAAGCCCATCGTAGAATTCGCGCTGCGCGGCTCCAGGGTGAAAACCTTTTTCAATATCGATAAAGACCTGTGGCCGGCGGAAATAGACGAAGGACAGATAAACCAGCTCATAACGAATATAGTCATAAACGCGGTGCAGGCAATGCCTGAAGGAGGAAACCTTTTCGTAACTGCCGTCAACGATTTAGTCGACAAAGGCAATCCGATGAACCTCGCGGCCGGAAAATACGTTAAATTTTCATTCCGCGACGAAGGCCACGGCATAGCGGCTCAGGACCTGACCAAAATTTTCGACCCTTACTATTCCACCCGGCCGGCCGGAAGCGGGCTCGGCCTCACCGCCTCTTACTCGATAGTCCGCAAGCACGGCGGCATAATCACGGCCGAATCGATCTACGGCAGCGGCGCGACCTTTAACGTTTTTCTTCCCGCCTCGCTAGAAGGCGCAGGGCCTCTGGAGCCGGACCATAAAAAAAGCAAAAGCTCCTCCGCCGGAAGAAAAATTCTCGTCATGGACGACGAAAGCATCGTGCGCGAAGTCACTTCGAATCTTCTCAAGCATTTAGGCTATGAAGTCCACACGGTTAACAACGGAAGCGAAGCCATAGCGGCGTTCGTCAGGGCGCACGAAGAAAACAGGCCTTTCGACGCTTTAATACTCGATCTTATCGTTCCCGGCGATCTTGGCGGCCAGGAAGTGCTGCAGCAGCTTAACGCACGGGGACTAGGCGCAAAAGCCATAGCCGCGAGCGGTTTTTCCAACGAAACCATTATGGCCGAATATAAGCGTTACGGGTTTTGCGCCATGATATCAAAGCCATATAAAATTAAAGAACTCGACGAGATGATTCAAAAAATAATAAAGGAATAAAATACTTCAGCAATTATAGGTTCTTATGGGAAAAGGGTTTGCCAATAAAATCATAACCAATAAATTCGCTCCGCTGATCGTCGCCATAGCAGGAATAGTTTTCAGCACGCTTTTTTTCATCGTCGAGTATAAAGATAAGGTCGCCGACCTGGAATCGGTCTTCGAATACGACATGCAAAGAGCCTCGCTTCAATTCGAACGCAAAATAGAGCTCAATGAAGCGATATTTAACAACCTGAGCGCGCTTTTTCAGACGCCCGCGGCC
>JAKPTH010000076.1 GCA_029571125.1 bacterium | reverse complement strand
TCGCGCTAGCCGCGCTTTTTACCGCATGCCCGGTCGTCCTTATGGCAAAAATGCTTCCGGTTTCCGTAGTTAGCCGTTTGGCGCGGGATTTCGACGAAAGCAAAAATTTTCATAAAAACGCTGCGGCTGAAACTCTCGCGGTAATAAAAGAAATGGCGGATTCAAACGGGCTGGAATTTATAAAAGCCAGATATATCGGAGAAATGAACAACTCCGAAAACGTCATAAGCGCAGAGTTTAATTTTACAACCCGCGATCTGACTTGCTTTTCAAACTTCATAGATGAAACCGCCTGCGGAACTGAAGGCTTGAATTTATCCGCTTCATCGTTTAGCGTAACTTCAAGAAAAGATCCTTCACATGTTTTATCCGACGGCCGGTTTTCGAAAATATACAATATCACGGCGGTTATAAAACGCTTTCAAAACCCGACGGAAGCCGCCAAAAATTCGTCGGCATATTCCGCCATAATCAAATATTGTTCGCTCAAATATGAAATATCGTCAGTAATACTGAGCGAGAGCAATTCTCAACTATCTTTAAGCGGAAGCTTTTCGCTCAAAGGCACTAAGAAATCCTTTCTTGAATTTCTCCGCGAGTCACGGCCTGCCGGAGTTACGGGCTGGACGGTCAGCGAAAAAGGATTCGAGACGAGGCCCCATCAGATAACGATACCTTTTCTAGCGGAAATTTTTTTCGATAAATAAAACGGATAAATTTTCGGCCCTATAAACGGCCCAAAGCTATCTGGCCGATTCGAAGATCCTTGTCTCTTCGCCAGCCGGCGACCCGATTACGGTTATCCTGTTGTCGGCCGCCCAGAATATTCGGCCGTCTTTATAAACCAGCGCCGACGGAAGCGAAGGCTTTAAGGCGTTAGAAAGAGAATTGTCCATGAAAGTTCCAATTGCGCCGTCGTAAAAAAATCCTTCCCTGATAACGTTTACCGATTCGCCGCAAGCGATGGAAAAAACGGCGGTCCCCTCCAGAATTCCAAGCTCGAAAGCGCTTCCGGCCGAAGGCGCGGCCGGGTTATCGATCATGCGTCGCTTCACAGGCGCAAGGCTGTCGCGGTCAAACTCGATAAGCTTAACGCTCCCGGCCTTCGAATCGTATTCGGCGGCTTTTATACGTCTTCCGCCGGGCGCGGATGCTAACTTAATCACAGACTCAGAAGCGGTTTTCACGACCGCGGATCCGTCAGGTTCAAAGCCGGAAAACGATCCGCGTTTGACTTTATGCAAGCTAAGCTCCTGAGAAAAATAGTCCCAGCAGGCGATTATATCGCCGTCGTAATAGACGCAGCGGTTGGAATCGTTTAAATCGATTTGCAGCGGGCTGCTTGCGCCGTTATTAATGTCGAGAATTTCGGCTGCTCCCTCTTTCGCCAGCAAGGCGAATCCGCCGGAAGCGTAAACGCCGTTGAACTCTCGCTCGCCGAAAGGAAGCGGACCGGCGACGCATTCGAGTCTTTTTTCGCCGGGCGACGCCTTCAACAGACGGTCTGCGCATAAAATAAGGAAACCGCCGTCCGATATGCCGCAAACGCTCCTAAAATTGCTTATACCGCTTATTACCATGGCGGTTTTTGCGTCCGACGAGCTTACGATGCGAAGGTTTCCGGAAAAATCATAAACCGCGGCGTGCGACGAATCCTGAGACACGGCGAAGAAGCTTTTAACCGGACTATTGAATTTATTGTAAGGAGAGCTTTCGTCGAGCATCACGAAACGGTCGCCGGCGAGTGAAAATTCTAACAGCGCGGATGAACCGTCTTTGTACAACCCGGCCTTAAGCCTGTATACGAATCGCGGCGATATCTCGGCGGCTTTTCTTTCGTCTATAAGAGAGTTCAAAAACGGAAAATCCAGCGACACGGATTTTCTTCTGCCATCGAGAGTTTTAATATCCAGCGCCGCTGCTTTAATTAAAAAACCTGACGCGCTTTCGTCTAAAACGATTTTCCACCCTGGAAAAGGGCTGACCATGAAATTTTTCCTTCTGTACAGCTCCCGCTCAGCGTATCCGCCCGAATCGACCGCCAGGTTCGAGAAAGGAGCGTTGAATCTGGCAAAATAGCCTGCCAGGTCGTCGTAGTAAAGAGATGCGCCCCTGGAGTAAAATTCCACGGTCTTTTGCGGAACGGATAAGCTGTAAACGCAAAACAAATAGACGGCAATGCAAGCCGCCGCGATGAAGGCGCATATCCAGACCCCGGCACGTTCCGCGCGCGAGCGTTGCGATCCGTGCCTGAACGTTTGCGCCGCTTCCGCGTCAACCGACGAAATCCAATCCGGCCCGCCTTCAATCGCCTTAACGTAACCGGCTTCGGACGGCTCGACCGGCGAGGAAGGCAGCATGAAAATAACGAAAGCCAGAACGAACCCGATGCAGGCAAGCGCTATGGAAGCCGGCGCGGGATTTGCGCCGGCAAGAAAAATATAAAAAGAAAGCCCCATAATAAGGTTCGTTAAATAAGCTCCGCTATAGCCTGTTTCGGACTTGATTTTATGAAAAGCCGCGCCCGCCGCAAGCGGAATAAAAATAAGGGGCATCAAAATTATCTCTCTGAGTTCGCAAACTCCCGAAAAAAGAGGGTTTATATTAAAATAATCGAAGTAAGCGTTGAGCGCCGCGAGCTGAGCGGCCGCCAGAAAAAAGAAGATAAGCAGGGCGTTTCCCGCGTAATAAACGTAAGCTATCATTAAAAGCGAAAACATTAAAGACATGACGTTAAAAACGTCGAAATAATAAAAATTAGCTATGATATAAGAGAATATAAGAGAATATGAATATGAAATAACGGTAGTAATTATCCAGACTTTACGGCCCCCGAAATAATACGCCGCTATAATATTGGCCGGGATGAGAGCGGCAAGAAAAAGAGGCCCTCCGGCGCCGCCCCGGAGATAGTTCGCCAAAATCAGGGCCGAGGCGTTCATAAAAAAAATAAAATAAAGGCCCGCCTGACCGCCGCCGTCTTCGCCCGGCGCGGCCGGAGTTAAAGCTTCGGGACTTCCACCTCCGGCGGAGGTATCCGCAGGACCGTCATTAAAATATTCCTTTTTTTTCATTATCCAGATCCCCCGATTAATAATAACGGAATCGCAATGCCGCTACTTTTTCCAGAAAAAAGACATAAACAAAACCAGAACGGTGTAAATTTCAAGCCTTCCGATCATCATCGCGAACGAAAGCACCCATATAACATGGTCCTGAAAAAAAGAAAAATTCTCGGTGGGGCCGACATTTCCAAAACCAGGCCCCACGTTGCCCAGAGTCGTGAGCGCAGCCGAAAACGACGTGAGAATGTCGTGGCCGGCGAGCGTTACGGCGAAAGTAGCGGCAAGAAGCGTCATGATGTAGAGAAAGAAAAAACCGGCGATAGCGTTGGCCGTGCTATTTTTAACGACCGCAGCGCCGACCTTCAGGGAAAAAACGCCGCGCGGGTGCACAAGATTTTTCATTTCATTGACGGCCTGCTTAAAAAGCGTTACTAGCCTGATCACTTTAATGCCTCCTCCGGTCGAACCGGCGCAGCCGCCTATGAAAAACAAAATAAAAAGAACGAACTGGCTTGCGTAAGGCCATTTTTCATAATCCGCAGTAATGCTGCCCGTAGTCGTCAGAATGCTTGCCACCTGAAAGCTCGAATGCCTGAAGCAATTTCCGAAACCGCCGTAGTCAGAAAAATATAAGTTGAAAGCTATAATAAAAGTAGCGCTGAAAAAGATTATCAAATAAGCCCTGAGCTCCACGTCTTTAAATGCCGAAAAAGCCATTCCGCTGAGTATTTTATAATGAAGCGAAAAGTTCATGCCGGCAAGGACCATGAAAATCGTAACGATAGCGTCGATATAAGCCGAATCGTAATGGCCGACGCTCAGATTTTTATTGGAAAACCCGCCGGTCGCGACGGTCGCGAAAGTATGGATAACCGAATCGAACAGGCTCATCCCGCCTAACATTAAAAGGACGGTCTGGCAGGCCGTCAAGCCTATATATATAAACCAGAGAAGCTTTGCGGTCTGTGCGATGCGCGGCGTGAGCTTGTCTACAGAAGGGCCGGGCGCTTCGGCGTCTATGAGCTGCATTCCGCCCACTCCCAGAAACGGAAGTATAGCCACCGCGAGCACTACGATTCCCATGCCTCCGAGCCAGTGCGTCAGAGCGCGCCAGAACAAAAGAGAATCCGGCATTTTTTCGATATCGGTAAGGATTGACGCGCCAGTAGTCGTGAAGCCGGACATAGTTTCGAAGTAAGCGTCGGCCATTGCCGGGATCGCTCCCGAAAGATAATAAGGCATCGCGCCTATAGCCGAAGCCAGCACCCAGCTCAACGTGACGAAAACGAAACTGTCCCTGGCCCTTAAAGACGAAGCGTGCTCGTTCTTAGAGCATAACACGTAAGCCATGGCAGAACAAAACGTTCCGGCGACGATGGTTTTAATAAAAGCCAGCAAAGCGGGGCGCTCGGCGAACCATATGGCCATGGCAGCCGGAATTATCATAAAAGCGCATAAAATGAGGGTAAGAATCGCCAGAAGTTTTATTACCAGTTTTATGTTCATTATTCCTCGCTGCCGGTGAACACTTTAGCGAGCCTTTCTACCGACTCGCGCGCCGCGATAGTAATTACACGGTCGCCGGCTTCTATTATGAAATTGCCGTCGGGTATCTTGTTTTCGCCGTCTCTTATTACCGACAGAATAAGCGTTCCTTCGGGCCGTTTGAGCTCCATGACTTTTTTTGCGCGGGCGGGGCTGGCCGCATCGATATGATATTCTATGACTTCGGCCTTTTCGTTGAAAAGGCTGTGAACGCTTTTTATGTCGCCTCGCCTTACGAATTTTAAAATGGCGTTTACCGTACTCAATTTCGGACTCACTATGGAATCGATATTAAGCTTTTTAGCTATGGGTATGTAGCCTGATTTAGTTACAAGAGCCATTGCGCGCTTAATGCCCAGGCTCTTTGCGTAAACCGACGACAGGATATTGAGCTCCTCGTTGTTCGTAGCCGTTATAATAAGATCGTAATCCTCGAGCTGCTCTTCCTCGAAAACGCCTTCTTCGGAAATATCCGAATGTATAACCAGTGCGTCTTCGAATTTTTCGGAAAGGCTTTCGCATATGGCGCGGTCTTTATCTATGAGGGCTACCTTGATTCCGCCGCTGACGAGCTCTTCGCAAACAAGAGTCCCTATCATGGTACCGCCTACGATTATAACGCTTTCGTTTTTTTCGCTTTTACGGCCCAAATCTATAAAAAGACGGCTGAGGTCCTCGCGCTCGGCGAAAATATATACGTTGTCGTTTTCTTCGATGACGGTTTCGCCGGATGGTATTATGAACTCGTCGTTTCTTGTCACCCCGGCTATAAGGAACCTTTCCTTGAGGTATTTTTTGATTTTTTTAAGAGGTTTGTTGAAAAAGAAGGATGTCCTGCTGACCACGTAATTTCTGATCTGAACGTCGGTGTTTTCAAACATCATAACATCGCTGGAAGCGCCGAGCGCGACGGTGTTGGAAATAAGGCTGGCGGCCTCCACTTCAGGATTGACTATATAATCGATGCCCATAAAGTTTTTCTTTAGCAGGTTCGAATTGGAATAATCGACGTTTCTGACCCTTGCGATCTTGATGGGCACCTTGAATTCGGTTGCTATGACTCCGCATGAAACGATATTGACTTCGTCGCTGTTGGTTACGCTAATAAAAAAACGGGCGTCAGCGGCGCCGGCGTCTCTTAACGTCGAAATTAAAGTGCCTTCCTGGTTTATGACGAGGCAATCCAGCTTCGATGAAATGAAGCGGGCGCGCTCGGCGTCTTTTTCGATTATAACGACGTCGTATTTTTCTGCGATCAATACTTTGGCCAGCTGAAAGCCTACGGCGCCCGCCCCGAAAATTATAGCTTTCATTGCTTATTATCATGCCCCTGGAAAGTTTTCAATTTTTCGGTGGATTTATTAAGCGATTCGTTGGCGAAATTGGCGAGCTTCGATCCTTCCGGAACCAGCCGCAGCGTGGCTTTCCATTCTTCGACCGCCCTGGCGTAATCTTTGAGCTCCTCGTACGCCAGGCCGAGGTTGTAATGTATGTAAGCGTCTTTAGGATTTATAGCCACGGCCTTCGTCCATACCTTTATGGCCCTGTCCAGCTGGCCTTTTTCGTAATAAGCGAGTCCCAGATGGTAAAGCGAATATTCGTCTTCGGGGTTGATTATGCAGGCGCGCTGGAATTCTTTTATGGCGTTATCGTACTGGCCGAGATCGTAAAAGAGAATTCCGATATTGGTATGGGCGTAAACGTCGTCGGGGTTGAGCGCGAGGGACTTCTGGAAATAGCCTATGGCTTTTTCGGTTTCGCCGGTATTTTTATAGCATATTCCGAGGCTGTAATTGGCGAACTCGTCGTCGGGATTGAGCATAAGAGAGCGTTCGAAATATTTTATGGCGGTAGCGAACTCTCCTCGTTTCTTGTAAACCGCTCCCATGCCGTATAACGCAAATGCGTGATCCGGCTTGAGATTGAGGCAATGTTCGAATTCAAGAAGCGCGTTGTCGTTGAGATTTCCGGAGCGATAGAGGCTGCCCATAAAATAGTGCAGTTCTGGATCGTTAGGCTTTATTTCAAGGGCCGTCTTGAAGGTATCCATGGATTTCTGAGGCTCGCCGACGTTTTTATAGGTAATCCCGAGCAGCTGATAAGCCTGGATATAATCGGGCTTGAGATCTATAACTTTCTTGAAAGACGTTATGGCGTCCTCGGCCTGGCCGCGGTTGAGATGGATGAGGCCGAGCTGGAAAAACGCCTCGCAATACTTGTGATCGAGCTCTATAACGCGTAAAAATTTATTTATCGCTTCCACCGTTTCGCCTTTGTTGCGGTAGGATATGCCCAGCTCGCAGACCGCTTCTATATGGTCCGGCTTTATGGCGACGGTTTTTTCAAATTCGCAAATAGCCTCATCCAGAAGGCCGTTGTCGCGGTATGCCAGGCCGAGCTGATAATGCGCGTCGTAATTTTCCGGATGCATTTCGGCTTTGCGCTTGCAGTCCTGTATAGTGTTATCGAATATGCCCTTCTGGCGCATTATGGTTTCTATGTAATACTGCGAGTATTTATCGTCGGGCCTGGCGTCGAGTACTTTTTCGTATTCTATTACGGCCTCGTCGAGAAGGCCTTTGCTCTTGTAAGAGCACGCGAGGCGGTAATGGGCGTCGGCGTCGTGCGGATGCACCAGCAGGTGCTTTTTGAGTTCTTCGATCTGAAGCTCGATTTCGTCTTTGGTCTGGCGACGGTAATTTTTTTCGCCGTAGTGCTTTTTGAGTTCGTCCGCTTTCTTCCAGCACGCGAGCGCTTCGTCGTATTCGTTTTTAATGTCGTGAAGGTTGCCCAGCAGATCATAGGCGTCGGCGAGTATGCTGTTGAGCGAAATCGCGCGCAGCGCTTCGGCCTGAGCTTCGGAGAACATGCTTTTATCTTTATATACCGAAGCCAGAGCGAGATGCGCCAGAGCGTCGGCGGGGGTTATTTCGATGGACTTGAGAAAACATATTATAGCGTCTTCGAGATTTCCTTTTTTTCGGGCTATCATTCCAAGCCAGTAATTGCAGTAAGGATATTTAGAAGCCAGAGTCAGCGTTTTCTGAAACTCGATTTTTGCGGCGTCGCTCATTCCGCGTTTGTAATATGAAAGGCCGAGATAAAAATGGGCGTCCGGATTGTCTTTATTGATGGATATCGCGCGCTTGAACTCGGTTATAGCCTCTTCGTGCTTGCCCTGCTCGCTGAGCACCACTCCGAGGTTGATATGCGCGTATATGAAATTTTTATCGGTTATTATGGCGCGCTTGCAGTATTTTTCTGCCGCCGGAACGTTGCCCTTGGAAAAATAGGCCATGCCGAGCCGCGTGAGCGCGAAAGCGTCGTTCGGATTTAATATGGTGGCTTTTCTTAGCTGTAAAATGGCCTTGTCGAACTGATTTTTCTGCTCGTAAGAAAGCGCCAGATTATAATGGGCGTAGGCGTAATCGTGGTTCAGCTTTACCGCGCGGCGAAGCGACGATATGGATTCTTCCACCTCGCCTTTCATGCGCAGGGCGCGGCCCAGATGGGTATGGGCATAGGCGTAATTAGGGTTTATCGATATGGCTTCGTGGAACTGCACTATGGCTTCGTCGGTCGCGCCTTCCATGAGATATATTATGCCGAGGTTGCAATGCGCGAAGGAATAATGCGGTTTTAATTTGATGGCGCGCTTGAAAGCTATTTTCGCCTCTTTGAACATACCCTTGCTTTTATAGCAGAGGCCCAAAAAATTATAGGCGTAAGAGTCGTCGGGCTTGAGCTGAATGGTAAGTTTGTAGTAATTAACGGCTTCGTCGATCATTCCGCGCATCTCGAATGATTTAGCTATATGGTAGCTGGTTTCGGGATTTTCGGCGTCGTCTTCGAGCTCCCGCAGCTTAGCTTTTATAATGCTGTCGTATTCTTTATTTAACATTGCTCACTCCCACCTTAATCCTAGATGCGCCGCGCCATGCTCAAAATTATTCGCTGCGGCCTCGATGATCTCTTTTTTTATATTGGGATAAAACTTATACCCGGCGAATTCCGAAAGCGGAACGAATTTATGGCCTATAACGCGCTCTTCCTCTAACGCTGCCGGCCCGCCGCCCTTTATTTCGGCCAGAAAATTCATATGCACGATATGTCTTTTGCGCCCCGGATAAAGGGTTTCCGAAGTAAACACGAGCTTCTTCAGCTCGATCTCATATCCGGTCTCTTCGAGCATTTCACGTTTTGCGCATTCTTCTATCGATTCGCCGGCTTCAAGGCCGCCGCCCGGTAAAAGCCAGTAATCGCGGTCTTCTTTTTTATGATGAACCAGAAGGATCGAGCCGCGCTCGCAAACGAGAACGCCGACGCGGACCCTGACGAATTCTGTTTTATCTATCATCGCCGGTTTTGGCCCTTTCGCATACAAGATGCAATAATTTATTTTTAGAGAATTATACTTAAATTACTTTTTTTTGTCAAGCGGTTGACAAATTTAAGGTATTTTTATAGAATATACGAGCTTCAAGCATAGAAAGATGGTACGAAATGCCCGTAATAGTAATATTGTTAATCTTCGCGCTCGTTTTAGGCGCGTCAAGGTACTTCAAGCTAAAGCTGTGGGCCTGCCTGATGAGCGGAGCCGTTCTTATAGGCCTGTTTTTCGGAATGAGTCCGGCCTCGATACTCGCGACTTCGATCAAAACTTCTATCGCGCCCAAAACCATAGAGATACTGCTTATTCTTTATGCGATAGCCGTTTTCGAATATACCCTCAGAATAACCGGAATGCTCAACCGGCTGGTAGTCAATTTAAAAAAAGTGTTCCGCGACGACAGGCTGGTCCTCGGACTGCTTCCGGCTTTTCTGGGATTCCTTCCGTCGCCCGGGGGCGCCCTTTTTTCCGCGCCGCTGGTGGACGAAGCGTCTAAAAATCTCCAACTTTCAAGCGAACAGAAAAGCTTTATCAACTTCTGGTTCCGTCACGTCTGGGAGACCATATTCCCTCTTTTTCCAGGCCTCATACTCGCTTCGGCCATGTCAAAAATTCCGCTAAACGATCTCGCCAAAAGCATGTCGCCCGCCGTAGCGGTCAGCATAATAGCCGGAAGCTCCATGGTGTTTCTTAAGAAAATCGAGTATAAACCGGGCGCGGAAACCCATCAGCAGCAGAGCGTAAAGCTCAGCGCTTCGCTTCTCGGCGAGCTTTTTCTGACGCTTCTGCCGATACTCATAGTAATCTGCGGAGCCCTGCTTTTCAACGTGAACATGATCCTTTTGATAATAATATCCATAGCGTGGGCTTTTATCCAGACCGGCGCCGGGGCTAAAGACTTAAAAAAAGTCCTGGTCGACACTCTATATTCGCAGAATCTGATGCTTATAATAGCGATAATGATGTTCGCCGGAATACTCGAAGATTCAGGCGCTTCGCGCGCCATCCCCGAAACGTTCGTGAAGCTCAACATACCTCTTTTCGCGATTTTCATCGCCATGCCTTTCATACTCGCCGTGCTTACAGGCATCAACACGGCGTTCGTGGGGCTCGCATTCCCCATACTTTCGAGCCTCGCCGGCGGCCTCACTGTAAAAAGCGTTTCAATGGCCTATCTTGCCGGAATGGCGGGCGTCATGGTTTCGCCCGTGCATCTTTGCCTGGTGCTCACGCTAAATTATTTCAAAGCCAGCACTTTAGATTTTTATAAATTGCTTATTGTCCCGGCGGGCGCTTTACTAATTCTGGCGGCGCTGGTGGGAGGTTTATGATGCGGGAACTAATCAACGGAGAAGAAAAAACGGTCAATTTTTCCATCAACGGAATCCAATACTGCGAAAGCTCGCCCGAATTTCTCGAAGACACCCTGCTGAATTATATTCGCGGCGTCCTGAGGCTCACCGACGTAAAATGCGGCTGCGAAAAAGGATTTTGCGGCTCGTGCACGGTAATAATCAACGGCTCCGCGCAAAAATCCTGCGCGCGTAAAATCAAAAACCTCGAAGGGGCCGTCGTCGAGACGCCCGCGTTCATAAATTCTCCTGCGCTTTCTAAATTCAGCGAAATGCTCGACCGGCACGGCGCCGTTCAGTGCGGCTTTTGCTTTCCAGCTATAGCGTGCTCGCTCGAAGCAAAGTTAAAAAACATCGAAAAGCCATCCAGGCAAGAAGTGGCTGACGCCCTTTCCGGTCACGTATGCCGCTGCACCGGATACGTTCCGATAATAGAAGCGGTGGCCGGCGATGGCATCGCCCGCGGGCGCGAAAACGATAACGCATATAAAAACGTCTGCCGTTCGCCGGTGCGTGAAGACTCGGCCCCTAAGCTCAGCGGCTCCGCGCTTTACGCCGACGACCTTCATTTCGAAAACATGCTTCACGTATATATTTTAAGGTCGGCCCACGCCCGCGCGCGAATCGTTTCGATCGACGCGGACGCCGCCCGGAAATCCGGCGGAGTCGCGCTCGTACTCACTCATAAAGAGCTTCCCGGAGCGCGGAAATTCGGCATATTAAAGCACGACCAGCCCGTACTTTGCTCGGATAAAGTTTTATTTTACGGCGACGCGGTGGCGCTCGTGGCCGCGGAAAGCCTTAAAGACGCAAAGCGCGCCGCCTCGCTGATCAAAGTGGTTTACGAGCCCTTAAAGCCGATATTCAGCGCGGAAGCCTCTCTCGCCCCCGGCGCCGAGCCGCTATGCGAAGAAGGAAACCTTATATGCGGCATCGAATTGAAATCTAAAACCGGAATTTCTTCTCTGATGCCGGGCCCGGCACCAGAGTCCGGGCGGGAATCCGCCGATGCGCAAAGCGACGGGTTCGTCTCGGTAAGCGGTAAATTTACGCTTCCGGTAATCGAGCACGCTTATATGGAACCTGAATGCTCGGTGGCGCGATACGATGAAGAAAGCGGAACGGTGACCGTATATGCGGGTTCCCAGAATATACACGCCGAAAAGGAAGAAATCGCACAAATACTCGGCCTGCCGTCCGCAAAGGTCGAAATAAAGCTCATGCACACCGGCGGCGGCTTCGGCGGCAAAGAAGACCTTACCACGCAACCGTATTCGGCCCTGGCGGCTGTCTTAACCAAACGCCCTTGCAAGTACAGGATGAGCCGCGACGAATCGATTCTCTGCTCCACCAAAAAGCACCCTTTCGACATAAATATAACTATTTCCGCCGACCGGAACGGTTTTTTCGGAGGCATTGCGGTGAATGCCGTTTCCGACGCAGGGCCGTACGCCTCGCTCAGCCAGATCGTTCTTACGCGCTTCGCCACGCACATTCTCGGGCCTTACACATGGCGAGGATACGACGTTTCCGTAAGAGGCGCAAGGACCAATAATTTAATAGCCGGCGCAATGAGGGGGTTCGGAGTGAACCAGGCGTGCTTCGCGGTGGAGTCGATGATAGACCGTCTGGCGGCCAGGCTTGAAATGAGCCCCGTCGAAATAAGGCGCAAAAACATGATAGAAGACGGCAAAACGATGGGGCTCGGCGAAACTGCCAGCGACTGCTCGGGACTGAAAAAAGCTTTCGAAGCCGTTCTGGGCGAGCTCGATTACGAATCGGTAAAAGCCTTCAATGACGCCGGCGAAAATAAAAAAAGAGGAATCGGCCTGGCGCTGGCTTATAAAAATATGGGGCTCGGCAACAATTCCCCTCGCGATAACTGCTCGGTCCGGATCGCCGCGGTTCCCGGCCGCCGCAAACTCCTCATATATACGGCGGCATCAGATATCGGTCAGGGCCTTTACAATATCCTCAGGCAGATAGCGGCGGAAGCCTCGCGGCTGCCTCTTGACGCTATCGAAATCGTCTGGGGCGAAACCCGCACGGCTCCTCCGGCCGGCGTCACTTCGGCGTCGCGCCAGACCTTCATGAGCGGAAACGCCGTCTTAAAAGCGGTCGGCGAATTCGCGGCCGCCGCCGCGGCCAGAATATCCGCAAATTACGGCCTGGACCCTGGCAAAGTAAAAGTCGAAGGCGGGCGCGTGACGTTTCCGGAAGATTTTAAAAACCCTGACGGAATAAATGATTTGTGGGATTATATCGATAAAATAGAAAAGGGCGAATTCGGCGTCACTAGCCGCTACGATGCGCCGCGGACTTCTGAGCTGGACAAAGCGGGCGAAGAAAACTTTAAAAGCCACTTCGGATACAGCTACGCGGCTCACGGAATCATCGTGGAAGCCGACCTTGAAAACAAGACTTTCAGGATTTTAAAGATAGCCGCCGCCCACGACACCGGACGGGCCTTAAATCCGGTAAGCCTGGAAGGCCAGATAATAGGCGGAGTAGTAATGGGACTGGGCTACGCAGTGTCGGAAAATCTGAAAGTAGAAAACGGCCTTCCCGACAGGCGCGGACTCGCGGGTATGGGCCTTTTAAAAGCGGCCGACATTCCTCCTATAAAGCCCGTGATAATCGAAACGCCTCATCCCCATGGGCCTTACGGCGCCAGGGGCGTGGGCGAAATATCTACGGTCCCCGTCGCCGCGGCCCTTTGCAACGCGCTCAGGGAAGCCACCGGCCTTGATTTCAGCACCCTGCCGATAAACCTTAACGAGAACGGGTTCAAGTACCGAAATTAAATAAAGTTTTTATTCCCGCGCAAAAAATCGCCGGATTTTTTATTGAATGCCGGCAAAAAAAAAGAAGGCCGCCCGGCTTAAAAACCGGCGGCCTTCTTTTTTATAACCTTTTATAAAAGCTTTTAACGCTGATTATTCTTCTTCGTCTTCAGCTTCTTTTGCGTCTTTAGCCGCGTCTTTTTTATCTTCGGCTTTAGGTTCGGCTGCTTTTTCTTCTGGTTTCACTTCGGATTTTACTTCGGGCTCGGCCTTTTTAACGTTTTTGGATTTTTCCATAGCGTCTTTGAGGAACTGTGAAACTATTTCAGGAGTAACTTTGCTCAGGTCGGTTTTCATTATGAACGAGCCGATGATGTCGTTGCCCTGGAGGCTGGCGTTAGCCGCGAGATATTTCAAATATTCGTTTGCTTTGGACTGGTCTTTAATGGGAGCGAGTTCGGCTGCGATTTTTGTAAGTTTTTCCGAGTCCATGAAATACGACATGAACGAAGCCGCGTCGAAGATCGAAAGCGATTTGAATTCGGCGTTTTCAGCAAGGCTGGTTTCTTTTTTGGCAACCGCGCCTGCGGCTTTTTCGAAAGCTTCTTTGGTAGTCGAGATAACAAAGTAATTTCCGATCTGGCCTAAAGTGACGGAAGCGTTTTTAAACGGCGTGTCTTTAAGGTCGAGTGTTTTAACTTTTATGCCGGCGACGGTTTCGTCTTTAACTTCGGGAGCGCCTGGCGATGATTTTGCGAGGGCCTGTAATTTTTCAACCAGTTTAACCGCTTTTTCGGCGCTGTTCGATTTTAATCCGAGATAAACGTTAGGGATTATGCCTTTTTCTTTTACGTCTTTAGGATTGGCGATATCGCCTATAGCGACGAATATTTCGCCGTCAAGCCATGAGAGGATGTCTTCTTCGAGGCTTATGCCGGCCATCATCAACATCGGAGTGGCGGTAGCGAGTTCGGGAAGCTTGAAAAGGTCTTTTGTGAGGTTAAGTTTGAGGTCTAAGAACATTACTACGTCAGAAGGCATAGCGATCGAAGAATGCTCGGCGCGTTTGATTCCGCCGATAAGCATTTTTACGATATTCATGACTTTTTTCGTTTCTTCGTCTTTAGCGTCGTTTAAAGATATTACGCCGCATGTGGTGACTTTTGAAAGGTCGTCGGCCATGAAGCCGCCTAAAGCCATATAATTAACCGCGTCAGCGAATTTCTGCTGTTCTTTGTCGTCGACTTTTTTGAGGACTTCGGTGTCGAAAAACATTATGCTGGTGATGTCTTTGCCGGCTTTTTCACAAGCGGTTTTGAACTTGGCGTTTGCGACGATCGTTTCTTTTTCGTCTTTCATGGCGAGGGCCACGTCTTTTAAAAGGTCTTTTTCTTTGTTCTGAGCGATCATGCCGAGCGTCATGCCGTTAATGAAGAATTTTATGTCTTTATCTTTAAGATGGTCTTTCGATTTGTCTTTAGCTTCTACTTTGCTAACTTTTACGCCCTGTTCTTCGGCGTCCGTAAATACGACTTCTTTGCCTTCTTTTTTAGAAATTTCAGTGAATTTTACCTTTAATTTGTCGAGTATTTCAACCGGCGCTTTATCGTTGTCGAAGCTTGCGAGCATAACAACAGCGGGTTCGTCTTTTATATTTTTTTCATTCGGGAAAGCGGCCACGGTAAAGCTTGTTAAATTTTTTATTTTTTCAACTAAGCCTTTGGGGAATTCAGTGCCGGATTCTTCCGCGAATTTTTTCGCGACTTTATCGAATTCAGGATTTTTGATAACCATATCGTAGTATTTGCCCATGGTTTCCTTCTGGGCCGCATTAAATAAAAGCGAATAAACGAACGCTGCGTTTTTGGGAACGCCGGGAACTTTGTCGATAGCCGCGAATGCCGCTACGCTGGTTAAAATGATTGCAATAACCGTAATTGCCGCGATAATACTTCTTTTTCTCATTAAGAAAAACTCCTTTCAAACTGTCAAAAAATTTTTTTCTTTTTCTTTTTTTTGATTAGCCTAATATAACAAATTATAAAATAAAGGTCAAGTTTTTTATTGACCGATTTTAAATTCCTTAGAAACGAAGCAGCCGGCCTTTTATAGAATAAATAAAAATAAAAATTGACATTATTTTTTAATATTGATAGAATATTCTAACGAATAAAATTCGCTTATGGGCGGCGTTGTTTTTATGAATTTCGTTTCGTATAAGAACCTGAAGCTTTATCAGAAAATTACCATCGTCATATTCGCGATGGTCCTTTTGACGGCGCTTTCATTATATTTCAGCTCCAATTACATATTCAAGCAGAACTTCGAACTATCCATCAAAAAACGCGTCGCCGAAACCCTCGACGTAACCCACAGCATAATAGAGGATTATCACAACCGGGCCAGTTCGGCTCTGGGCATTATTACTCTTACTCCAGAATTCACGGGTGCGGTCGCGGCGAGAAACATATCCTATATAAACGATTATTTGCGGGTCATTCAAAGCAACCTTCTGCTTTCTATCATCGAGGTTTACTCTAAAAACGGCGAACTTATAACGCGCATAGAAGCCAAAAACCTGCAGAACGAACGCTATCATACGCGCGCTGAAAACGCCATCCTTCAGGACGCCTTCAACAAGCTGAAAAAAGCCTGCGACATAGAGTTTCAAAACGGCGTTCTGCAGATAAAAGCCGTCATGCCGGTGGTGTCGCCGAGCACATTCGACTCCAACGGCGCCGTCGTCATAACTTACCCGATCAACCATTATTTCGCGGACCTTCTAAGATGCATAACCAATACGGACGTCCTGATATTCAACCCCAGGGGCGAGCTCGCGGCTTCCGCCGTTTTAAACGCCGAAGGGCAAAGAGACTTCGGCAAGTTCGAATTCGAAACCGACGGGTTCCGAAAGCAGTACGACAGCCTGCCGGATTTTATATTCGACGCGGTCAATAAAAAATTGAACGAAAAATACAGCGTCGCAAGGTTTAACGGCAACTCATATGCGCTCGGCTTTTCAACGCTTTACAAAAGCGACCACAGCGTCGCCGGCATAATAGCCTGCGCGATTCCTCTCGAAAAGCTTTACGAAGTCCAGAACAAAACCGCGGATTTTCTTAAAGCTTTCCTTTTAATAGTCGTCGTACTGACGCTGATCATAAGCTACTTATTCAACCGCGGCCTCACGGGTCCGCTTTCGATCCTGACGCAGAAGGCGCAAATCGTAAAATCGGGGCAGATAGACGATTTCAACATTCCCGTGGCTTCCCACGACGAAATCGGCATATTAACCGACACCTTCAATCAGATGACGTTCAGCCTGAAAATGATGATGAACGAATTGACCCAGACGAACCAGCTTTTAGAACAAAGGCTATATGAAATTAAAGTTCTGTACGACATCTCGCAGAGCATAAATTTTATTTCCGACACGCAGGAGCTGCTTTCCAAGATAATCCAGAAGACCATTGAGGCCGTAGGCGCACACCACGCTTCGATAATGCTTTTAAACGACACCACCGACGAGCTGGAAGTCAAGATTATTCAGGGCATAGCCCCGCATAAAATCAGCGAAAAGAAAATAGATTTCGAAAACCCTTCGATCACCGGAGCCCTTGCCGGAGCGAAGCTTAAATCCAACCTGGGGATAGCTGGCGCCGTCTTCGGTTCTGCGAAGCCGCTTATTATAAACGACGCGCCCAACGACGACAGATTCCATAAATTCCCCGGCGCCGACTACGAAATAGAAAATATGATCTGCGTTCCATTGATATCAAACAATAAGCCCTACGGCGTCATAAACGTCGTCAATAAAAACGGAGGGCTTAAATTCAGCGAAAACGACCTTCACGTTATAACCTCCATAGCCAACCAGATATCTTTGATACTCGAAAAAGTCAAGCTCTATGAGCAGTCGATCACCGACGGCATGACGAAGCTTTTCATTCACCGGTATTTTCAGGCGCGGCTCGACGAGGAGATTATACGCGCCAGACGTTATCAGAGCACGCTTTCGCTTATAATGCTCGATGTAGACCACTTTAAAAGGTTCAACGACACCTACGGCCATCAGATGGGCGACGTGGTGCTCGTGGGAGTAGCCGCAGTGGTGCAGTCGCTTATCAGAAACAACATCGACATTCCCGCCCGCTACGGGGGAGAAGAATTCGCCGTTATACTTCCCGAAACCGATATAGACGGCGCATATCGTCTCGCCGAACGAATCCGCGTTGAAATTTCAAAGAAAGAATTCGAGCATAACGGCAAAAAAGTAAACGTAACCGCGAGCCTTGGCATCGCATCATATCCGCAGCACGCTTCGAGCAAACTCGACCTGATATCGCGCGCCGATATGGCGCTTTATAAATCCAAAGAAAACGGCCGCAACCGCGTCAGCGTTTACGAACCATAAGTTTTAAGCCGCCTCGCTTGACAACTCATGAAATATTTAATATAATTTTTCTATATGCAATAAAAACGCGTTTTTACGCTCAATTATCGTTAAACATTTAAACCGCTATACAGTTCGACGTTAAACACTCAAGGGAGGCCTTATGCAAATATCGCGCTTTAAAAGATCTATCGCAATAATTCTGCTGGCTGCTTTTTCGCTCGGAATTATATTTCCCTTCCATTCCACGGCCGCGGCGGCAGGTTCGGCTTCCAGGCCTTCCGTCATAAACCAGCTGATAAGCAAGCTCAAGCCTTCCGATAACCTTAGCGTCGGCGAAAGGGCATCCGGCGTCGTCCGCAGGATCAAAGACGGCGAACCTATCGTCGCAAATAAAAACATACCAGCCAACCTTAAAGAGCTTTCCCCGTTCCGCGCATCTGTAACCAGCGGCGCTTCGGCTTTGAAAAACTCTTTTTCGGTAAGTAAAATAGGGTTTTCCGCCGCCAGCACCGTCGGAATGAAACTTTTCGAACAGGTCAGAAAGGGCGAAAAGCTCGATATAGGAAAAGCCGTAGGCACTCTGGCCACCGGCAAATATATAGGCTCGTTCGTCGGCTCCGGCATCGGCTCCGCCGTCGGCAATATGGCCGGAACTCTCCTTGCGACATCAGTTCCCGGAATAGGGCCGGTTCTCGGCGCGTTCATGCCCGCTCTTTTTTCGATGGCCGGCGGCGCTATGGCGGGCCAGATGGGAAGCGACGTGGACAAGGGCATAATGCCCTCGTTTAAAAGAGCTTGGGCTTCGATAGACAAGGTGGATCTGGTCGCCCGCGCCGCGGGCACCACTATCGGTTCCGTCCTGGGCTCCATCCTTCTTCCCGGCATCGGAACGGCCGTAGGAAGTTTTCTCGGCGGCATGATAGCAAGCAAGCTCGTAAGCCTGGTACGCAAAAAGAAAGACCCGGGCGCGGCCCCGAGCGCCAACAAGGCCGACAACATCCGCTACGGCGTCGAGCCGGAAGGCGTAATTTTAAACGTAATACCCGAAGCCGACGCAGCGCTTTATTTAAAATACGACGCGGTGGACATAAAACTCGGCGAACGCGCTAAAAAGCTCAAAGACAATATAATAGCCGCATACAGAAAGTACGTGCGGCTTCTTTCGGACGGCTTCAGCTATTCGTCAAACGAATGCCAGCAGACTTTCATCGAATTCAAGCAGGCCGTAAGCGAATACAATGTATTCAGAAACTCAAATATCGATAAGGTAAACGCAAGATAATGCGCCTTAAGAATCGTGTTTATATAACTGAAGCCGGAGCGGTTTCGGCCGCCGGGACCGGCGTCGAAGAGTTTTACCGGAAGCTTTCCGCCTTGAAAAGCGGAATCGCCGCGCTAAAAAGAACCTGCACGGCTAAACTGCGCACAAAGATAGGCGGCGAATGCCGGCCTGAAGCCCTCATCGAAAGCCTCGGCATCGAAAGCCTCGATTGCCCGCCGCTGGCCGAAAAAATATTCTTATATGACAACCCCAAGCTTCTTTTCGCCCTCCACTGCATAAAACAAATATTCGATTCGGGGGCGTTCAAAAAAATAAACGCGCAAAACGTCAAGCTATTTACCGGCGCCGGACTCGAAGAAATCAAGATTTCCGCGCTCATGGAACCGCCCGAAAGAAGCGCCCGCGTCTGCCAGGAACCGCCGGCGGCTTTTCTGGCGGAGATATTGAGCCGTTTTTTCAGGTTCGGCGTTCCGCCGGCCACGCTGGTTTCGGCGTGCTCCGCCTCCACCATGGCCGTCGGCGAAGCTTACAGAAACGTAAAATCCGGCGCGCTCGATTTCGCGGTGGCCGGCGGCACCGACTCCATGCTTTCGGAGTTCGCCGTCAACGCATTTAACTCTATCGGCGCGCTTTCCGAAGAAAATTCCGAACCGGAAAAATCCATCAGGCCTTTCGACAAAAGCCGCTCCGGAACGGTATTAGGCGAAGGCGCGGCCTATTTCTTGATAGAATCCGAACGGGGCCTTGAAATAAGCGGAAATGCTCCCGTCGCCGAAATAGCGGGCTACGCGTCTTCGATGGACGCTTACAGCCCCGTGCAGCCGGATCCCGGAGGCCTCGGCGCGGCTTTAGCCATGACCCGCGCGTTAAAAGACGCCGCTGCGGCCCCCGAAGAAATCGATTATATCAACGCTCACGGAACCGCCACCGCGCATAACGACGTCGCCGAGACCGCAGCCATTAAAAAAGTTTTCCGTCATGCGGCCGGCGGCGTCAAGGTCGGCTCCACCAAGCCGTACTTCGGCCACCTGGTTTCGGCCGCCGGAGCAATAGAGCTTCTCAGCGTACTTTACGCTTTCAAAAACGGATGCCCGCCCACGTTGAACTTTGCCGAACCGGGCGAAGGCTGCGACCTCGATTACTCCCCGGAAGCCGGCGTAAAAAAGCGAGTAAGCGCCGCGCTGAAAAACTCGTTCGGCCTGAACGGCCAGAACGCTTCCATAATATTAAAAAAAACGAACGGCAAAATAAATTGAATACGGGGCGCTGATATGATAAAAAACTGCGAAACATACTATAAAAAAACGAACGAAGATCCGAAAGGCGGCGAGGAAGCGGTCATCACCGGAATCGGAATAATGGCTCCCATGGCCGATTCTTTAGCGCAAGCCCTCGAAATCATACAAAGCGGAAAGAGCGTATTAAAACGACTCGAGAAAAACGATTACTCCGCTATGCCGCTCGAGTACGGCGGCGAAATTTCAAAAGAAGCCCTGGCGGCTCATAAGCTTGATCCGATCAAATACAAAGGATTTCAAAACTATATTCAATACGGCGTTATAGCCGCAGGCAAGGCGCTTGCCGACGCCGGACTCGCCGACCCGGAAAATTCCAGCCGGACCGGGGGTTTTTACGAAGAAACCATGCGCGGCGCATTCGTTTCGACCGGCGTGAACGGAAATAACGCCGAAGCGCTTTTCGAAGCGTTTTCAGTTTCCGCCGGCCCGGACGGGCGGCTCGACCTTTCGCGGTTCGCTTCGGAGGGCGCCGGACATATCCATCCCAAATGGATACTCACGGCACTTTCCAACAACCTTATATTTTTCGTCACCTCACAATATTCGCTCAAAGGCGACAACAACAACGTAACTTTCACTTCGGCCGGAGGCGCATATATGCTTTCGGCCGCCATAAATTCTCTGCGCGAAGGCGGCTGCGACATGGCGGTCGTTCTGGGCGCGGATTCCATCTTAAACTGGCAGGCGATCGACGAGCTGTGCAAGCTGGGCATATTAAACGACAGGCGGCTCAACGGCGCGGCTTCATCGATGCCGGCCTTTTCGCAAGACGCCCGCGGCGCGCTTCCTTCGGAAGGCGCAGCCGCACTGGTTATCGAGCTCAAAAAAAACGCGGTAAAAAGAGGCGCTAAAATTTATGCGGCGGTCAAAGGCTGTTCGCAATACTGCGAGGCTTCGGAAAGCCCGGCCCCCCTCGAAACCGGCGAAGGCTTCGCGGAAGTTTTCGCACGGCTCTACCGCCGCGCCGAAATCGCCGTCGAAGATAAAGTCATCGTAAATTTAAACGCCTCATCCATAACGCAATGGGACGCCGCCGAACTCAACGGACTAAAAAAATCCCTGGCCGGGCTTTCCCCCGCCGCAAGGGAAAACATTAAACTTAGCGCCCTCAAGCCTTATTTCGGCCATATGTTCTCGGCGTCTTTCGTTTTCGAAACGGCACTGACCGCGGCCTTGATGAAAGAAGGCCTTTCCGGCGCGCACCGCGTTCCAGATAAAGAACTAGGCCGGTATTTCTCAAGAGAATTCCCGGAAGGCGGATACGGCAAAGCTTTAATATTCACCTGCTGCACGGGCGGCAGCTACGCGGGGGTGGCGCTTGAAAAGCTATAAGCTGGAAAGGCTTTCGCAGGACCGCCGCCTGGTGTGGGACCTGCTAAGCGACACCGACTCTTACTATCTCAATCACCAGATCATTTTAATTGATTTTTCGGCCGTAGAAGCCGCCAGAAGATACGCCGAAGAAACCGGCATTTCCAAGCCTTCATACGTCGCGTTCGCGCTTTACGCAATATCGAGGGCATTAAAAGATTTCCCCGTTTTCAACAGCTATCTTCGAAGCTTCCCTATCCCGTCTCTTGCCTTGTATAAAGACATCGACATATGCTTTACCGTAGAGCGTACGAAGAAAAACGGAGAAAAATATGTCGGCCTTTCCATACTAAAAAACTGCGAAAACAAAAGTTTTTCAAATATCAACGAAGACTTTACAGCCGTCAAGGAAACGCCGTATGAAAAAACAGGCCATCATAAAAACAGGCAGATTTTCTTAATGATCCCTAACTTTTTAAGAATATTTTTATTCAAACTTTTCTGCAAGCCTTTTCCTTCTAAAATGCGTGAGATAGGCGGCACGTGCGCATTCACTTCGGTCGGAAAATTCGGCGTCGATTTCACCACGCCGCTTTCGCCTAAATCCATCACTTTTTCGCTGGGCCGCGTCTGCGAAAGGCCCATGGTTATAGAAGGCTCTTTGCAGGCCCGCACGTGCGCATACGTAACGCTCACCTACGATCACCGCATCGCCGACGGAGCGCAATGCGCCTCGCTGGGGGCTCATCTTAAAGGCATCATAGAAAACGGCGACTGGATAAAAATAATACGAGGCAAATGAAAACGTTCTTAATTATATTTCTTTATTATTTTTTCGTTTTGTGATAAAATTAAATCAATAATTTTTATCGTCAAGAAAGATACTATAGAGGTAAAAATGCCGGTATGCGCCATAGACAGCCATGTTCATCTGCTGGAAGCCCCTTTTAACGAAAACTTATACGCTTCTAAATACGCGCTTATAAACCTTCTCCAATTCAGGCCGCACGTCCTGGATTATTTTGAATATTTCAAATATACTTATTTCATAAGAAAAACAAATCCCCTCATTCACGCCGTCGAAAAACTTATTATGCTCGCCATAGCTGACAAGATTAAAAATTCTTCTCAGATTTCGCTCACCGGCTCAATGCTCGGAGCGAACATCAAATACAGCGTCGTCCACCCCGTATATCCTTACGTCACCAGCGAAGAAGTTTATAAAGTATGCGATTTCAAGGCGTTTTTCCCGTTTTCGTCGCCGCCGGTCGATAAGCCCGACTGCCTTTCGCAGGCCGAAAAAGACCTGAGCAAAGGCTGCCTGGGCATAAAAATACATCCTCTGCTGCAGGGGCTAGACCTGGATTCGCGTATATATAAAGAGCTCGTCTCGCTCGCCGCCGCAAGAGGAGTGCCCGTGGTAACTCATTTCGGCGGCTCTCCGGCGATGTTCGGAATCAGAAACGGCCTCGGGCATCTGGACGCTCGCAAAATAAAAGAGCTCGCCCGCCACAGTAAAAAAACGCGCCTGGTGGTCGCCCATTGCGGCCTCTGGCAAAACGAGGAAGTTCTCGAACAGATCAAAGGCCTCGACAACGTATATATTGACACTTCTTTCCAATCGCCAGCTTTCATAAAAAAAGCCGCGGGCGTCATCGGCTCCGGCCGGATCCTGCTGGGTTCGGATTTTCCGGTAGGAAACCAGAAGCTTTGCCGACAGAACGTTATTGAATCAAAATTAAGCGATTCCCAGACTGAAGATATTCTTTACAGAAACGCCCTCGAAATAATGGATTTCAAAAAGGCCAAAAATAATTATTATTCTCATCTTGCAAATAATATCAGATAGTGTATAATATATAATGGGAGGCAATCGTTAAAGCGCTTATTAATCAAAATAAAAGTTTACCGGTATAAAATAAAATTGAAATACGGGGAGATATAATGCAGAGAAACGAAATAATCGACGGCGTCAAGCAGTGCCTTTTAGAGTGCGTCAGAACCGAAGCCGATAAGATAACTTTAAAATCAAAGATAATAGACGATCTGGGCGCCGATTCGCTCGATCTGCTCGATATAATTTTCACTCTTGAAAGAAAGTTTAAAATAAAGATAAAGCAGGGCGAAATAATTAAAATGGCCCAGGAAGGGATACCGGCCGAAGATTTCCAGCAAAACGACCGTCTCATGCCGAAAGGCGTGGAACGCCTCAAAGAAGTCCTTTCCGAAGTCGACGTTAACGAAATAAAAGAAGGCATGAGCACGGCGAAAATTCCATACCTGTTCAACGTTGAAACCTTCGTTAAAATAGTGGAAAGAAACCTCGCCAAAAAGTCCTGACTTTAGCGGAAAGCCTGATATGCAAAAAAAAATCGACGCGATAACCATCACCCTCAAAGGAAAATCGGCCATCGTCACCGGCGCTTCGCGCGGCATAGGCCGAGCCATAGCCGTTAAATTCGCAGAAGCGGGAGCCGACGTATGCGTGGTGTATAAAAACTCCGACGCCGAAGCCGATTCGGCCGTCCGGGAAATCGAAGCTTTCGGCGTAAAAGGGCTTAAGATAAAATGCGACGCGGCCGACAGCGTCCAGGCCAAAGCCGCCGTGGAAGAAGCCATTAATAAATTCGGCAAAGTCGACATTCTCGTCAACAACGCCGCGGTGACCGATAATCTTCCTTTTTTAGCTCTGGAAGCCGGCGAATGGCAAAAAGCGGTGGACGTAAACGTCAATTCGGTATATAATTTCACTCACCCCGTCATTCATCACATGAAAGACCGCCGCAGCGGACGTATTTTAAATATAGGCTCCATCTGCGGCATAAGGCCGATCGCCGCGGTGCCGGTGCATTACGCCTCGACCAAAGGCGCGATAAACGCTTTCACCTTCACTCTCGCCCGCGAAGTCGCGCGCTATAATATCCTCGTCAACAGCATAGCGCCCGGCCTGGTGGAAACCGATTTCGCGGCCGGCCTCCCCGACGTCAGAATGAAAGACTTCGAAAAGTTCTGCCCTCTGGCGCGCCCTGGAAAGCCTTCCGAAATCGCCAACTTCGCCCTTTTCATAGTCAGCGACCTCAACTCTTATATGACCGGAGAGACGGTCATTATAAGCGGAGGGCTTTAAGGCCCATGCGCGTCGCTTTCGTCTATCCGACTAAAATAAAAAAAGACTCGTTTTTCGGTTTCCTGCTGCCCTCGATGGCGCTGGAGCGCCTGGCGGCCGCGGTGGAGGACGTCGCCGAATGCGAGCTCTTCGACGCCAGGTTCGAAAACGACCTGATAGGCGAAATCGTCCGGTTCAAACCTGACATAGTCTGCGTAAACGTTAAGACGACGCTTTATTCAAGGCAAAGCTACGAAGCCGCCGATTCGATTAAAAAAATGGTTCCGGGCGCCGTTACTGTCCTCGGCGGGCTGCACGCTTCGAGCTGCCCCGAGGAAGCGCTCGGCCACGGAGATTTCGTGATAACCGGCGAAGGCGAGAACAGCCTCAGGGAATTCGTTCTGGGCGCGGCTAAAGAAAAGATAGGGGGCCTCGTTTATAAAAGCGGCGGTAAAACCGTGATCAACAAAAAAAACGATCCGCCCGCCGTTATGGATTCCTTAAAGCCTCCTGCGCGCCATCTCAGAAAGCCTCATTATTTTTATTCCGCGGCCGGCCTCATCAAAATGGACCTTCTTGAAACTTCAAGGGGCTGTACGCATTATTGCTCCTTCTGCTCGCCCGCTTCGGTTTATCCTTCTAAATACAGAACCCATTCCCCCGAATACGTATTCGAAGAAATTAAAAAACTCGCCGATAGCGGCGTCAAATACTGCATGCTCACGGACGACCACTTCGGCGGCGATCCCGCCCGCGTGGAAAAAATCTGCGATTATATAATCGAATCCGGCATAAAAATAGCCTTTTTCTGCTTCATCAGGCCTTTCACCGGAAATATCGAACTGAAGAAAAAAATGGTGAAAGCCGGATTCGTAATGCTTTCCTACGGAGCGGAATCTCCGGACCCGGCCCAGCTCGCCCGCTATAATAAAGGGTTCGGCGAATCCGCCGGATTCATAAAAAAAACGAACGCGGAATGGCTCGCCGCGGGCGCCTGCTACGTGGGCAATTCCTTCGTCTTCGGCGACGCGGACGATTCGAAAGACGTAATAGCTTCGCTCGGCGCCTTCGCGCGAAGCCTGGATCCGACATATATAGAGCCGCTCTACTCGCAGCCGTTTCCAGCCACCAGATACCGCGAAACGCTTAAAGAACGGGGATTGCTGCTCGAAGATCGCGGCTGGGACTATTTCACCGAAGGCCGGCTGCTGATACGCCATCCGCAGCTAAGCGAAGCCGAGCTTAAAAAACTTCGGGCCGCGATGTGGGTAAACTTTTTTTCGCCCAGGAAAGCCGCGGGCGTTTTCCGCGTCCCGCTTTATTTTTACCGCACTCTCAAAATTCCCCTGCGTAGCGTTCTGAAATATATGAAGGCCTGCGATTATTCAGTGTTCGGCTGCATTCTCGAAGATAAATTTTATAAAGACCTCCATTACGATATGATAGACGATTATTTCCGCAGGGCCTTCAAGGAATTCGAGCCGCAAGAGCTCGATATGACCGAAAACTTCGATGCGTTCACCGACATGCTCATGCTCGGGCCGCTCAAAAGATTATTAGAAAATCACGATATTGTAATAAATGTCGCGGACGGCCCAAAAACTATAGCCGCGTCGCTCTGCCTTAAAATAAGGGGCGGAAAGATACTTATAGCAAGAGCCGCGCCGGGAGAGCAAAAATCTCTATACGGCCACGGGCGCCGCTTTGAAAGAACAGACTTCAGCGCGCCGCTGTTTTTGTTAAAACCGGCTATGGCGGGAGAAAAAAACGCCATAAAGAACCTCGCCTTGATTTCGCTGATAATCTATAACGCGCTTTTTTCCAACTTCTTTTTAAAATTATCGAAAGCGCTTATAAAAAAACTTTTCACGCGTCTCTTTTTTTAAAATGTACAATATGATATATGAAATAATAATTAAAAACCATAAGGCCTTCATATACTTCATACTCGCCGTCACGATAGCTTTAGCGCCATTCGCCCGCAAAAACGTCATCGACAACAATATCGAAGAAAACGTTCTGCGCGACGAAAAACTTTCGAATTACAACGAATTCCTTGACACTTTCGGAAACGACAGGCTTCTGGTGGCCGCTTTCAAATACGATAAAATAGACGCGAAGCTGATACGCGATTTATATTCGCTCGAAGACGGCCTTACGAAATTAAAAAGCGTCGACCGCGTGATATCGCCCGTTTCGATATTAAAGCAGTCTTTCGGACTCGACACTCGAGAAAGCCTCGAAATATGGCTTAAATCTGAAGTCCGTCTTAATAATTACGTAAAAAAACTCTATAATTTCACAAGCGTATCTAAAACCATACTTTCCGCCGAAAATAAAACCGCGAG
>JAKPTH010000065.1 GCA_029571125.1 bacterium | reverse complement strand
GCCGCGGTCGGTTCGTCGGCGAGTATTATTTCAGGATCTGAAATTACCGCCCTTGCGATCGCGACGCGCTGGTTCGCCCCCTGAAAGCATATAAGGAAAATGGTTCATGCGGTGGCCGAGTTCAAGATAATCGAGCGTTTCGTTAATTTTATCAGATGCGCCTTTTCCTTTTATTCCGTTGATGTGAAGCATCAGATTGACGTTATCGTATGCGCTCAAAAACGGCAGCAGGTTATGGTGCTGAAAAATAAATCCTATGTTTTTCCTTCTGAACGCGGCAAGATCGATCGCGGCCCAGCCGTTGTCGTAAACCGTCGTGCCGGCGATCTCTATATAGCCGCCGGTCGGCTCGTTCACAAGGCCTATCCCGGTCAGAAGCGTGGTCTTGCCCGAGCCGGAAGGGCCAAGAAGCGCTACCAGCTGGCCTTTTTCAACCGTGACATGGGCGTTGGAAAGCGCAACAGTTTCGGTCGCGCCGCTTCCGTATATTTTTTTAAGATCTTTAACTATTACGACCGGCATACTAACCTCCAAGCGCCTGATTTATATCCGTGTTCAGGGCTTTTTTGATCCCGAGCAAACTTGCTATCACGCACATCGCGAAAACTATAAAAAACAGCGAGACCATATCCTCGCTTTGAATTTTAACGCGGCGCGGAAAAAGATGATAAGTGTTATAAATGATAGCGAAAGCCGTGGCGTAACCTATAAGACCCATGGCTATGGCCTGATTCAATATAAGCCCGACGATCATATACACGGGCGTGCCTATAAGTTTCAGCGTGGCGATGTCTTTCGTCTTATCCTGCGTCAGAGTGTAAATGATAAGCATCACAATGGCCGTAGCCGCTATCAGAAGTATCATCTTAAAAAGCCCGAGCTGTTTTTTGGGCTTTTCAATAACGTTTTTAGTGAGGATATCAACCTGCTCTTCGGTGGTGAACACGCCGAAATAATTCCAGCGTTTGATCGAATTCAGAACGCTTTCCTTCCAGCCTTTTTCAGTCGATAAAATAATCGCGTTGACGATGCGGTTGTTGTATATTTTTTCGAGTTTCGCCCTGTCGGACCTCGAACTTTCATTTACATTCAGCGAACTCTTAAGCTGCGCCTTGTCGTTTCTTACCGCCTCGTTATTCTTCTGGAATTGAATCTTCTGCGCGTCCTGCAGCGCCATGAAAACCACGGCTTCGCCCGATGAATTGACCACTCCGCCGGTGAGTCCGACGACCTTGAAATCGTCGTAACCGATCCTGATGAATTCGCCTAATTTCAGGCCGAGCGAAATATCCGCGACGATTTCGTAATGGCTGCTCCTGATATAATTTCCGGATATTATTTTTTTAGAAAAACCCTTCGGCTCTTTTTTGAGACCCACGACGGTGAGGCGCTTTTTATTGGCGCCGATGGCCGCCTGCAGGGTCTGGAACGAAACCATGTTATATTCCCTGACGCCCTTTATGGAGCCCAGAACCGACCCGTATATCTCGGATATTTTAGTCGCGTCCGCGAACGGGCCAAAAGTGTCTTTCTGAACGACCCACAAATCGGCGTTCAAAGTTTCGACCAGCACGCCCGCTTCGAACACGAGGCCGGCGTAAATTCCGCTCATGGCCATAACGACCGTCAGCAACAGTCCCAGACCAAAGGAAGTCATTATAAACCTCAGTTTATTATGAAGTATATCCTTGAAGGCGAGATTCATGATTAGAAGCCTTCTTTTTTAACCGCGACGGTTTCGTTTTCCCTTAATTTATGCATTTCGTCGAAGCGCACTATGCTCTCGCCGCCGGCCAGACCGCTCAATACTTCAGTAAATCCCGACCTGTCCACAATTCCGAATTCGATTTTCTTAAAGACCGTTTTCGAGCCTTCCAGGACGAAAACGCCCTTGCGGCCCTCCGCGGCGGCGGCGGCGCATGATGAAGGTATGGCCAGGGCCGTTCTGCCTGAAGTTTCGATATGCACTTCGGCCTTTTCGTCCAGATATAAATTTTGAATATTCGAATCAAATAATATATCGACTTTCAGCTCCTCCGTGATCTTATCGCCTTCCTGTTCTATTCTGAATACTTTTCCGGCGTATTTGACTCCGGGCTGGCGGTTTAAAATTATCTCCGCGCTCTGGCCGGCTCTGACGCCGTGCATCTGGCTTATGTCGATATAAGAAGAAACCCAGTAGCTGCCTTTTTTTACGATCCTCATCACGGGGCTGCCAGAGTTGATGACCATGCCTTCCTCGGCGAAACGCTTTACTATGACGCCGTCGAACGGCGCGCGTATCCTGGAATATTCGCACTTCAAAGCGGCCTGTTTTATGGATATTTTAGCGTTTTCGATATCGGAGGCTGCCAGTTTTTCAGATACCGCCTGTTTTTCCTTTTCAATAGCGAGTATCTTCAAAGCGGCCGAAGCGTTGCTGTGTTCCCGGGCGGCAACCGTGTAAGCCATTTGCTTTTCATCGTAAATTTTCGGAGCGACCTGGTTCGAATCTAAAAGGGATTTGTAGCGGGCGGTTTCCTTCCGGTTAAACTCCATAACGGCGCTGCTTTTTTCCATGTTGGAACGAGCGATCGCCATATTTTCGCCGATCATCGAAATATTAGTCTTTATCGATTCGAGCTGCGCCTCGGCTTTTTGCAGGTTGACCTTAGCCGAATCGAGCGCATTATTGAATTCGGCGGCGTCTATTATGATAAGAACTTCGCCGGATTTAACTTCGGCGCCTTCGGCAAGGGGCGTTCTTTCTATTTTTCCCGACACCTGCGCGGCCACGTCTGAAATGACTTCAGCGCCGACGTAACCGACTCCGAAAACGGTTTCTTTGAGCGGCATTGAAACCGCCTTGATTACATCGACTTTTTTAACGAGAAAATTCGCCTTTAAAAAAATCGCCGCTGCGGCGATTATCAATATTATTATCAAAACCCTCACTGATCTCAAAATGGCGATCACCTCTTTCAATTTAAGTCCATTCTAAATCCGATTATAACAGGTTTTCATGGCAAATTAATTGACATAAATCAATTACAGAAATATTAATTAAAATATCCCTGAACGAAAAGCACGTAAAGAATATACGCGGCCGGTCTAAAAGCCTGCGCATATTTATAAATTTTGAAATAAACGACGATTATATCAAAAAGTTGAATAAATAACCGACGAGTATGATGCCGAACGCCACCACGCCGACAAACACGGATATGAGCTGCCATTTAAGCACTTTTTTAAGTATTATGACCTCCGGCAGCGACAGACCTATGACCGCCATCATAAAGGCGAGCACGGTGCCGAGCGCCGCGCCTTTTCCCATGAGCGCCTGTACGACCGGAATTATGCCCGCGGCGTTTGAGTACATCGGAACGCCCAGCACGACCGCAAGAGGAACCGCCCACCATGTGTCTTTACCCATAAACGCGGCCATCTGATTTTCCGGCACATAGCCGTGAATTCCAGCGCCCACAGCGATACCTATGGCGATATAAGGCCACACCTTTAAAACGATCTCTTTGACGGCGTCAAGGCCGTAATTGACGCGGCCTTCAAAAGTCATCGACGTTTCATTCGTTTCACCCGAGCCCATTTTAACTTCATAAACCCATTCTTCGACGTATCTTTCAAGTTTCAACCTTCCGATCACATATCCTGAAGTTATAGCTATTACAAGGCCCGTGGCAAGATAAAGCCCCGCCACTTTCATCCCGAACATGCCGTAGAGCATAACGAGAGCAACCTCGTTTATCATCGGCGCTGAAATAAGAAATGAAAAAGTCACTCCCAGAGGAACTCCCGCTTCCATGAACCCTATGAAAAGGGGTATAGCCGAGCATGTGCAGAACGGAGTTACGATCCCGAGCCCGGCGGCCATAACGTTACCGGCAAAAAGACTTTTTCCGGCGAGCATCGCACGCGTGCGCTCGGCCGTAAAAAAGGAGCGGATAATTCCGACGAAGAAAATCACTATTACGAGAAGCAGAATAACCTTCGGAACTTCGAAAATAAAAAATTCCACGGAGCTTGCAAAATGTGAACCGCGAACGAGGCCGAAAATGTTGTATGTGATATATTTTGCGATCGGGTCGAGGTTTGAGTAAAGTAAGTACCATACCGCGAGCCCGGCAGCTATTTTGCTTAAAATTAATTTGATATTTGACGTTTTTTTAGCCGGAACTTGTAAATTTCCTTCGGATTCAACCATTTCTGTATTTTCAGCTGTTCGAATAGCCATATCGGAATCGTTCATTGTATTTTTCTCCTTATTATAATCGCAAAATTTTTAAACCCGTTATTGTATAAATATTTTCGAGTTATCGTTTTCCGTTTTTATTGATCACATCACGCCTGTTGCCGAAAATATCACAAAAATTGAAATTGTAGTTTTTGATTTCCTTAATTTCAAGAAGTTTTTCAGGCGCGGTGTTCAGCAGTTTGAAACTGAGAGCGTCCGCCATTTTTTCGAGCTTTTCGGTGTCTTGTTTTGAAACTTCAAGCCCTTCGGCCCTGAGCGAGCATATCCTGTTTTCAAGTTCAGCCTGAGCATCCGGAAATATTCCTTTTTTGAGGCGCACTTCGTAAGCCGCGCCGGTCGATATTCTTTGAACGATAAAACCGTCGCCTATAGAATTATCTATGCGTAAAGTTTTATAATTGATGCGCGCGCCGGTCATATAGGTGACCGTGTCCGCCCAGCAGGGGCCGTTCTTCGACACGCAGCGGATATCGGTGCGGTCGATCGCGCCTTCTGGGAAAAGTTTTTCAAGCGCGGCCTTTATCTCGACCCACGCTATCACCATGCCGTCGCAAAGATGCCCGTGAAATTTGACGATATCCTTCAAACCGATCGTTTTCGTTTTTAACGAATATCTTCCGAGCGCGCTGTCGGTATCGAGAACCTTTATCGGTTCGTTAAATTTCGAGCCCGCGGCCCATTTGGGATAAAACCATTCGTTATCATCGCAGGCCGGGCTTTTTGCCATACACTTCGGCGAAAATATATGCATTGCTAATACTAAAACAAGCAAACCCCAAAATATACTTTTAAGTTTCATAAAATTCTCCATAACAAAAATTATCAGAATTGAGTTTCGCAAAACACAATCCGAAAAGTTATACCAAAATTATGTTCGATGGTGAAAAATAAATTAAGAATTTATTATTAAATTAATTGCAACTTAATATTTCTTCACACTTTTTTACCGCCGCTTTTATATTCGTTTCATTCGCCGGAGATTTGGCTTTCGGCAATCCTATGTCGTTCAAACACAGATGGTCGAATTTCGTTATGCCCGCGTTTTCGAGTGTCTTTTTGGCGCAATTCAGCGGGCAGCCGTCTATAGCTAGGATTTTATCCGCATATTCCGTCGTTGCAACTATTCCGGATACTCTTCCGCCGATACCTGCGAGGCAATACATTTTTCCTATATTTTCACGGGTCAAAATCCTCGCGGCGCGGTCGGTGATCTCGCCTACGTCGGAACCGCCGGAGCAGGGAAATATAAGTTTAGGCGCCGCGCTGCAGGCGCAGGAATTACCTTTATTTTCAGAAGACACAAGTTACCTCCGCTCATCAATTTTATTTTTTAAAATCGTTTACCTGATAAAATATCACACTAATAAATCGCGCCGTAAAATAAACCCGTAATCGTCGCCATCACAGCTACGAGCGAAACGTACACCGCGGTTTTTTCGGTTCCTATGGCGCTTTTAATGACAAGCATGCTCGGAAGCGAAAGCGCGGGGCCGGCAAGTAAAAGCGCGAGCGCGGGGCCCTTGCCCATGCCGCTGCCGATCAATCCTTGAACTATAGGCACTTCCGTAAGGGTGGCGAAATACATGAAGGCGCCTATTATCGAAGAAATAAAGTTCGCGAAAAGCGAATTTCCTCCCACTGCGGAGCTGATCCATATATTCGGAATAAGGCCTTCATTACCGGGGCGGCCGAGCAAAAGTCCGCTCACGAAAACGCCTCCGAGCAGAAGCGGCATTATCTGCTTGGCGAAATCCCAGGACGTTTTAAACCATTCGCCGCATTCGCCCTTATCGAAACTTGTAATAATCGACAGGCCTATAGTCCCGACGACGAAAGGAACCATCGGCTCGTGCGGAAATCCCGCCCATGCGGCAGCTACGGCGGCGGACGCAAGGGCCGTTTTAGCCGCGCTCAGCTTGAACCATACCACCAGAATAACAGCGAATAAAGCTGAAAATACCGCCGTGATAGTCCATTTGTAATAATAAATCGAATGCCACGCCCCGCTCGTTTCGTTGGCCGGTTTCGCCCAGTTGGCGAATACGAGGATGCCCACCATTAAGAAAAAATAAAAAGCCGTATGCCACAGCGGGCGCGCAACCTCAGGTTCGGGTATATCGGCCATAGCTATGACTTTGTCGTTTTCTTCTTTTCTATATATGAAATGCATGATAGCGCCGATCACGACGCTGAATGAAATTGCGCCTACGGCGCGGGCGATACCGATCTCGAGCCCGAGGATGCGGGCCGTTATGATAATCGAGAGCACGCTTATAGCGGGGCCTGAATATAAAAATGCTATCGCCGGGCCGAGGCCTGCGCCCATTTTATAAATTCCGACGAACAACGGAAGTATGGTGCACGAACAGACGGCGAGTATGGTTCCCGAAACGGAGGCTACTCCGTACGCGAGGAATTTATTAGCCTTCGGTCCGAGATATTTCATTACCGACTGCTGGCTGACGAAAACCCCTATGGCGCCGGCTATAAAAAACGCCGGAACCAGGCACAGCAGGACATGCTCCTGAGCGTACCATTTGGTGAGCTCAAGCGCTTCTTTTAAAGCGTTATCGAATCGCGGAATTCCCACCGGCAGATAAAAACAAAGTAAAAAAACGGCCGTAAGCCAGAATAACGGTTTTAATTCGTTTTTCCATTCCATAAAAATTCTCCTTCATTTTAAGCTCAAAATAGATAAGCAATTTTTATGCCTTAATTTGCGCGTTTTTTTATTTCAGTTAAATTTATATCATATTCTATTATCTTTCTTTTTATGGTGTTACGGTGCATTCCAAGTTTTTCGGCGGCGTCTTTCTGGTTCCCGCGAGATTCAGATAAAGCATTTTCTATCAGCTGCTTTTCTATATTATCGATCGCTTTGAAGCCTTTATGCACTAACGAAGGCGAATTAGGCCTGCACGATTTGTTCTGACATGTGCGCGCCTTTGCGCAAAGGTCTTCGGGGAAGAATTCGGTGCCTATAAGCTCGCCCGCCTCGAATATAACCAGGCGCTCTATAAGGTTTTTGAGTTCGCGCACGTTGCCGTGCCACGGATAATTCTGAAGGCATTCAAGAGCTCCCGGCTCGAACCCTTTTATATTTTTAGAGTATTTTTTACAGTAGAGCCCGACAAAAAAATCCAGGAGAGGGCCTATATCCTCCCTGCGTTCGCGCAGCGGAGGCACGTTTATTTCAATGACGTTAAGCCTGTAATAAAGGTCTTCCCTGAACAAACCTTTATGGACGAGCGTTTTAAGGTTTTTATTGGACGCCGAAATAACCCTGAAGTCCACTTTTATAGGGATATGCCCGCCTATGCGCAGGATTTCTTTTTCTTGAAGCACTCTCAGAAGCTTCGGCTGGAGAGAAAGGGGAACTTCGCCTATTTCGTCTAAAAGTATGGTGCCTTTATCGGCCAGTTCGAATATTCCTTTTTTCTGTTTTTGTGCGCCGGTGAACGCATGGGCTTCATAACCGAAAAGTTCGCTTTCAAAGAGGTTTTCCGGCAGGGCCACGCAGTTTATTTTTATTATTTTTTCGGCGGCGCGAAAGCTCGTTTTATGTATATAATCCGCGACTACTTCCTTTCCGGTGCCGGATTCTCCGTATATAAGGACCGGCGCGTCCGAAACGGCCGCCGCCTTTGCCAAATCAAGAACTTTTAATAAGCTTCGCGATTTAACTATGATTTTTTCTTCTCTATTCATAATGAATCCTTCCGGCCGGCCTATATTCTAAATTATAAATCACAGCGGCCTTGCCTGAACGCTTTTTATGTGATATAATAATAGCAAAACAAAAATAAACCCTCTTAACTGGAATGCTCTTTAAAACCATAGATTAAATTATAACACAACAATTTAATTTATGCACTATTTTTATTCAATGCACAGTGCAAAGCTTTATTAAAGTGCAAAAATAATAATTGAAGATAAACCGATAAATTTTAAGTTTAATTTAATCGTATTAACGGTTTTAGCTAAATGAACCAATAAATCGAATCATGCCCGATTATTATACATCGCCAAGGCATAAAAATTGCTTCACTTGTATATTAAATTTAATATGGAGGATCATCATGAAAATCGAAGTTCTCGGCATGGGCTGCCCCAAATGCCATAATCTGGAAGCGAACGTAAAAGAAGCGCTTAAAAAATTAAATATCGAAGCCACCGTGGAAAAAGTGGCCGACCTGCCCAAAATAATGTCCTACGGCGTTATGACCACTCCCGCCCTTGTAATAGACGGCAAAGTCAAATCGGCCGGAAAACTTCTCACCGTAGATGAAATATCTAAAATGCTTCAATAAGCGAAACTCAATTTATCTTATCCGGAGGATCACAACAACATGAAAAATAAAACTTTATTAACCTTAGCATTCGTCTTATTCATTTCACTATCCTTTTTTCACTTCAAATCGGTTCCCTCTCTTACGGCTTCCGAAAAGCCTTCCGGCGCTTCGGCGTCATCAGAAACCTCTCTTCTTTCTCCGGCCGACCTTCAGGTAACGCCGGCTAAAGGCTTTATAGAAGACACTCTCGCCGTAACCATAGCCACTTCCGAAACCGGCCTTGCCGCCGCAACGGCCGAAGCCGCCGTCGCGGGCGCAAAAATCTCCCTCTACGAATTCGGCGCCGGAAAATGCGTGCAGTGCAAAAACATGAAACCCATCATTGAAGGGCTTCAAAAAGAACTCGAAGGCAAAGTAGAAGTCAAGATGTTCGACGTAGGCGCGGATAAAGAAATAACCGAAAAGCATAAAATAATGCTGATTCCCTGCCAGGTGTTCCTCGACGGCGAAGGCAAGGAACTGTTCCGCCACGAAGGTTTTTACGAAAAAGAAGAGATCGTCAACAAATTAAAAGAGCTCGGAGCTAAATTATAAAATTCTAATATTCCTGTATTTATTCCGTTATCCGTTTATTATTAACTTTAAAATGAAAAATCGGAAACCTTAAAATAAGGAGTTGATAAAATGCAATTCATCGAAACTTTCATTCAAAATATAGGCGGCTATATTTCTACCAACCCTGCGCTCGCCGTCGCCGCCGCTTTCCTCGGCGGCCTGCTCACCGCGTCGAACCCCTGCGTTTTAGCCATGGTCCCGCTTATGCTCGGTTTCGTGGGCGGCTACGACGAACTTAAAGGTCTTAAAAAATCGCTCACGTTCTCGCTTCTCTTCGTTATAGGGCTGGGCATAACCTTCACCGCAATGGGCCTATTCGCCGCCGCGTTCGGAAAGCTTTTCGGCGACGTGGGCCGTCACTGGAATTATATAATATTTGGAATCTGCGTTTTAATGGCGTTTCACCTGTGGGGCCTCGTTGAATTCAAGAGCGGAAAGCTCGCTGGGCTCACTTCAAAAGTGACTCATAAAGGCTGGCTTGGAGCTATATTGCTCGGCGCCCTTTTCGGAATAGTATCGGCGCCTTGCGCGGTCCCTGTGCTGGCCGTCATTCTGGCATACATGGTTAAAGGCGGAAGCATGGCGTACGGCGGAATACTTTTATTCGCTTATGCCGTCGGGCATTCGGTTTTGATAGTCGTCGCGGGAACTTCCTTCGGCGCGGCCCAGGCCCTTTTGTCTTCAGAAAGGCTCGCCTATGCTAATAAGGTATTCAAGCACGTAGCGGCCGTGCTTATACTCGGCGTCGGAGTTTATTTCGTGATGATATAATAACTTTTCTAAAAGTTAAAAATACCGTGTGTCGCGCTGTATCTAAATATTTTAATTTTCAAAATACAGCTCTGGGATTCTTTCGTTATTAACAGCTTCTTCGAACGTCTCCCATAAAGAAGAAAAATTTACTTCAACGGTTCCCTGCTGGCGCGCACATTGGAAAACGAGCCCCTGTAGAAATATACGCTGTAATATCCGTCGCCGTCACTGCATATAAATGTTGTGGCGGTATGCGCGGCGGAGCATGATATCACGCCGCTGCCGCTCGGGCTGTAACTTTTTCTGACCGACGCGCTTTTTAATATCGCTTTTACTTCGTTCTCGTTCATTCCTCCGCTGACGACAATTTTTGCGGAATGGTCGGTCAGCGTTTTTCCCATGATCTCTATCGCTTTGCCGCCGCCGTTATCTTTTTCGAAAGTGACGGTCACTTCGTTAGTGGAGGTTCTCCAGTCTTTGGTCACTTTTCCGGTATAGGCATTGGTATTTGAGCGCGTTGGCCGGCCGAGTTTGCGTATGCATTGATCGAGGGTCGTTCCCAGCCTAATGCCGTCGACCGCCCACGGGCCGTTAGAGGATTCGTATATTATGCCGTATTCGTCAACCTCTTTATAAGATAATTGGAGCGCGATCCAGATCACAAAAAAAAAGAAGCCGAGCCCGAAAAAAAACTTCGAAAGATTATTCAAATGTGTTACCTCTAAAAATATTTCAATGATTTATTAATCGCAATTTTTGCCCGCCTCGATTTTAAAAAGGCGGATATTTAGAAAGCCATTCTTCGTCCTGTTTGTACGAATCGCCTTTATATAATATGTGAAGATCGCGCGCCATCCGTTCGACTATTTCACGTCCGCGAAGTTTTTCAATCCATTCGGCGGGTATCGCGCCGCGGCCGTTGATCAGGCCGAGCATATTGCCGGTTATCGACCCGGTGCTATCCGAATCGCCGCCGTGGCAGA
>JAKPTH010000057.1 GCA_029571125.1 bacterium | reverse complement strand
CCGCCGCAATTTTCGATTCCCCAGAGGAATTTTTTAAACGCCTTGTAAGTGGAGCGGCATTCAAGTTTAATCTTCATCGGATAAATTTCAAGCGGCGTGTCCTTCGACGGATTGAAAATATCCAGGCCCGCCACTTCTACGTTGCAGTCGGCCGCCATATGTTGAAGATCGTCTGCCATACCGCCAAAATTATTAATCGAAGGCATGGCTTTTTTTATCTGATTTTCAATGCTGCCCAGAACGGCTATCGTTTTTTTGTAATTTTCGCTGTCTTCGAAACGATTGTATTTTATCTCCGTTTTAACCGGCGCAGTCTTTGAAAGCGACTCGAATTCGGCTTCGAGCCTCGACAGATTCGATTTAAGATAAAACGAAACGTAAACCGAATAGATTAGCGGAATAAATATAAAAACCGCCATCAGCAAAGGCAATATTTTTTTGAACAGCAATTGTATTTTATCCATTATTTCACCTTGGCCGCGCCGGGCGAAGATTCCGTTTTTGACTTATCGGAAAATTCAAGCAGAGGGTCTCTTTCATACGCCAGCGCAACTTTAAAATTCAGTTTTTGCTTTCTTTGACGCCGCCCGTTATCTGCACGAGCTCGACTTTCGAATAAATCGGATTAGCCTGAAGCTTTTTAACTAGCTCGCTTATATTATCGGCATTAGAACTGATTCCTTCTATATCAAACTCATTATTTTTATCTTTAGATAATATATTATTTATGAAAATCTCTCCGGTAACTGCTTTTTCAAGCCCGTCAAAGAATAAAAAAGCTGTTTTTTCAACGTCGGTGAATTTTTCTAAAAATTCTATCTTTTGATAAAGGGTATTCAAAAAACTCGAATCGACATATTGCTTATTTTCGATGACTTTTATCTCGGCCTCTTTTTTATTGCTTTTCAGCTTTAAAAGGGCGTTCTGCTCGGTGCGCTCTTTTATTTTTTTCGAATATTCGATATGCGTGTTATACGTCATTTTAATCCATACGGCGGCCATTATAACGGATAAAATAAACGCCGCAAGAATGGGCAGATTAATTTTCTGGTATAGCTTTTTCTTGCCCTTGATATTAAGCTTTATCTTCATCTTCGTCCTCCTCGCATCCTCCGCTGATCGCGCCCAGCATCGACAGGCTAACATTAAGCGTGTCAGCGTCCAAATCGGTACCGTCGGCATTTTTAACCGTCAATATCGACGAAGCCTTTTTTACCGGTATATTAAGCATTCCGCCCAGAGTGACCTCTATATTTTTAAAATTGGCGCCTCCGCCGTAAATAATTATTTCATCGATCTTTTCCTCGAAATATTTAGTGAAGTAACTTTCAAAAAAATAAAAAATGCCGCGCGCGAGCTCCATGAACGTGGATTTTATCGCCAGATAGTTTTTTACCTTCTCCTGCTGCGGAGCATATTCGGGCAAAAAGAAAAGCTCGTTGCGTTTGAACGTTTCCGCCTCGCTGGTGGATATCTGCATGGCGTTGGCTATGTCAAGGGTAAAATTATAACCGCCGATATAGATATTTTGCATAAACCTCAAATGCGTTCCCTTAAAAATAGATACCGATGTGACGGTATTTCCCATATTGACTATAGCTATATTGGCGCCGGGTTTCGATTCAATATAAGGGTAAAGCACTTCATGCGCCAGAAAAGAAGAGCACGATACGTAATCCGGCTCGGCCAGCTCGTTACTTACCATTTCGATAACATTTTCAAGGTTCTGACGCAATGTCGCTAGCACTATCATATTTATTCCGTTATCCGTTTTATCGACTATATCTGCCGTAAACTCCCACTGATCGTACGGGTGAGGAAGATCCGGCTCGATATTCTTACGTATCACGTCTTCGAGCTCCTCTTCAGAAGGAGTTTTTTCGAGAGAAAGCAGCTTTATTATCGAAAAATTATCCGGAAGACATATCACCAGATAATCGGATTCGGCCGCGAAACTCTCGAGCAAAATTTCCAGCTTGGTATTTATGGCTTCCATATCGTCTGAAATATCTTCGAAATACGATATTTTATTCATAAACGAAGGGGCAGTGACCTTGTTGTGATTGCTGACGGTTATTATATCGCCCTCGCGGCGGCCGGCCATGACTTTAATAAAAGTCGAGCCTATATCTACGACGAACACGGATCCCTTAAGTTCTTCGTCTTCCAGATAATCGTTTCTATTGAATAAATTAGTCAGTTTCGCAATAAATCTTTTTAAAAACAAAAATTAATCCTCCATCGATATGCTTTTCAGCTCTTCGATCGTTGTTTCGCCTAGTTTCACTTTTTCGACGCAGGCTTCGCGAAGCGTGACCATGCCTTCTTCTATGGCTATTTTTTTTATCTTGAATATAGATTCTTCCGCGCTAATATTTTCTTTTATCTTTTCGCTTATATCAAAAAATTCGAACACGCCTATTCGTCCCATATAACCCGTATAAGAGCAAAGCTCGCAGCCGGCGCCCTTATATATTTTTGCGTCTCCAAGATCGACCGGAACCATCTTCAAGCTCTCGAACTCTTTTGCCACATCGGTTATCAAAGTTTTGCAATTCGGACAAATTTTACGCACCAGGCGCTGGGTTATTACGAGATTGACGCAATCCATAAATAAATTAACATCGACTTTCAACGATTTTATACGCGATAAAACTTCCACGGAGTGGTTGGCGTGGACCGTCGAAAACACAAGGTGACCGGTCATAGAAGCGTTGATAGCTATTTCGGCGGAATCGTGATCGCGGATTTCGCCTATCATTATGACGTCGGGGTCCTGACGCAAAATAGATCTCAACCCCATCGCGAACGTCAGCGACTTGGCCGGATCGTTCTTGTTTATAAAAACCTGCGTCTGGTTAATGCCTTCGAGCTGGAATTCCACGGGGTCTTCTATCGTTATTATTTTTCTTCCGCTGTCGTTGATCTGAAGCAGAGAAGAATAAAGCGTGGTCGTTTTTCCGGAGCCGGTCGGCCCTGTAACCAGTATCATCCCGTAGGGCTTCGATATCTTTGCCTTGTAATTTTCAAGATAACGAGAATTAAAGCCCAGCTTATTCAAATCCAGCGGAACGACCCGGCGGTTAAGCACACGGATAACGACGTTCTGACCGTATATCGATGGAAAGATGGAAACGCGGAAATCCACGAACGAGTCTTCTATCTTAAGTTTGAAGCTTCCGTCCTGCGGCATGGATTTTTCGGTGATGTCGAGATTCGAAACGACTTTAATACGCGATACTATGGCTTCATGAGCTTCCCTTTCCACGCTGTATTGATCGTAAAGCTCGCCGTCGATACGAAATCTTATGCGGCAATGATTTTCAAGCCTTTCAAAGTGGATATCCGACGCCTGTTTTCTTACGGCTTCGAGTATGGTTTTATTTACGAAAGCTATAACCGGCCGCTGCCTGGATTCTATAAGCGCCTCTTCGAGATTCACCTGTTCCTGGCCTGAAGTTACAAATTCAAGATTCAGGTCGTCTATAACTTCGCTTATATTTACGGATTTAATAGGCGTTCTGCGATCAGCGGCTTCAGACGTTCCGCCGAATAATTTAGCGTTTCGTTCAGCGGTTTGAGTTTTAGCGGCAGTGCTTTCGTCTATTATTTTATTTTTGAGCCTGATTATTTCATTTTTTTGCGATACGACAAGTTTTATGTTAAGACCGGTAACCATTCTGATACTCTGCACGGAAAAAAAGCTGGAAGGATCACTGGTGGCGATGGTTAAAATATTTCCGTCTTTTTTAACCGGAATCAGATTTTGCATTTTTAAAAGGTTGATCGGCAAAAGCGAATACAAAAGCCTGGGTACCTCGTAATTTTTCAGGTCGAAAAATTCGAGATTCGACTGAGTGGCAAGCGCCTTATAAACGCTTGTTTCGTCCAGCAGCTTTTTTTCGAGAATGACTTCGAGCAGGGATTTGCGGCGCGTCTGGCATTCGCTGACAAGCGCCGCGATATCCTCTTTTTTCATGAGGTTCATCGAAATCAAAATATCTTCGAGTTTTTTAGACTGAAAAAGCTGCGTCATTTCGCTCATAATCATTCACCTTAAAAACTATAATACTTAGGATTCGGGGATTTTATATCGTATATACATCCTGTATATTCATCGCTCGATATCGCAGTATGGCCGTTTTCTTTAATGATAATCCAGACACGACTCCCGGTCATCGGATCGCTCGGATAGTTCCTTAAATAAACGTACTGGCCAGTTACCAGATCGTCAAGCTTAGCAGGATAGGTTCCGTTGTTTTTATAATAAGCGTCGATCGCCTTTCTGGTTTCATTTAAAGTCTGTTTAAGGGCGCTTTCTTTAGATTTTTCGATCGCGCCCCCATAATAATGCGCTGCCGCTCCCACCATAACGATGCTTATTGCAATTGTTAACGAAATTTCAAGAAGCGTAGTGGCGCGTCGAATGCCGGTATTTTTAATTTTAAATATATTCATAATC
>JAKPTH010000056.1 GCA_029571125.1 bacterium | reverse complement strand
CGTTTCTTCGATAGCGCTCGACGCCAATGAAACCAACCCTAAAACGGTTACCGACGGCGCGCCTTATTCGTTTAAGGTAAAAGATTTCACCAAAGCTTATAAGGTAATAGCCAGATCAACAACCACCATCAATAAGATGATATCAGTTTTCGTCGGCAAAGTGAAAGCCGAAGACAAAATAACCAACCGCGACGTTACTCCAATTTCTACGGCCATCAGCATGATTTACGCCGATGCTTCAAAAAATGCGGTTGATTTTGCGAATGATGAAAATAAGAAAAAAACTGACGATAACTTCAAAAAGAGAATCATGCCTTATGTGAGCGATCTCGAATCAAAGCGCCAGGCGCTTCTTAAAGACCAGGTTTACGACACTCCGGAAAAGCTTGAAAAAGCTTATAAAGACGCAGTAGTAGGTTCTTTAGACTTCAACGAAATAGCCGTAATTAAAGAAGGTCTCGACGCCGTTATAGGAAAACTCGAAGCCGATCTTACGATGCTCGAAAAATTAAAAGACACTCTCGCTTTAATAGCTACGAGCGGCCAGCGCCAGAACGAAACCAACGTTAAAAGCGCTCAGGGCAAGCTCGAAACAATTATAACTTCCACCAACGCCGATACCGCCAATCAGGAAGTCAATAAAGACGCTAAAATCGCTTACGGCCTCGTCTGCAGCGATCTCGGCGAAATATTCAAAAACAACGTAAATTCCAGCACCACTTCCGCGGCCGCGGGCGCGCGTTCGTTAATGGCGGCATATCAGGTCATGAGCGAAGTAAATACGCTCGCTGAAGCCGAATTCAAAAAAGGCTACGAAATGACTAAAAATATCACGCTGACCGATGCGGACAACGCAAAAGGCCGCGACAAATCGCTGGCCGCGGCTATCCTTAAAAACGCGTCGGAACTGGCTATTTCCGATCCCGCAAAACTGGACGAGGCCAAGCAGAAAGCCGACGTTCTTATTTCGAAATTCGAATCGGAAGGCACTCTCGCGGTAGTTCTTCCCACCGGCGAAATATTAAACAAAGACAAGATACTCGAAAAGAAAGGCGACGCTTTAATAAACGCGGGCCGTCCTTCTGAAGCGGTAGAGGTATTCGAGGAAGTCAGCGAAGGCAAAGTTAAAAATTTCGGCCTGGGCCGCGCTTTCCTTGGTCTCAACGATATCGAAAACGCTTACAAAAATCTTAAAGATTCCGTTAAAACAGTAGTTAAATCGGCAAAGGGTTCGGAACTTCGCATGAACGAAGAGCAGAATTTCCCGAAGGTTAACGAAGCTCTTTTCGCTTTCGCGGCGGTCATAGATAGAATCAAAAACGCTCCCGCGACGGACGCGGCCCTTACCGCCGTTAAACAGAGATTGACCGCTCTCGAACAGAGCGCTTCTTCTGACGCCGAAAAAATACTTGTAGATACTAACGTTACGATCGGCGGAATCATTAAAAATATAAAACCGACCACTAATTTCTTCGCGGTCGGCAAAAAATTGGTTCTCGATAATCCTGCACAGCAGGGATTCGGCCAGAAATTCGTCGATCTCAAAGACGATACAGACTCGGTTAAGCTCGCTTTCAATAGAGCCATGGCGCTTTTATTCAAAGCCAATAAAATAATGGACGAAGCTCGCGTTCTCACCGTTTTAGACGAACGCAAAAAGCTCATATACGCAGGCGCCGACGGCAGCGG
>JAKPTH010000054.1 GCA_029571125.1 bacterium | reverse complement strand
AGACCCCATAGACGACTTTATCACCTTGGGCGAATATTCAAAAACCGAATTTTTCCCGAGCAATACGGCCGAAACTCCGAAATTATCCGCAAGGCGCATTATCGTGCCCAGGTTTCCCGGATCGTTTATCGAATCAAGCACGATAAAGACCCGGTTTGCGGGGTCCGATAATATCCCGGCGCAATCGCGCTGCGGCAACGCGGCCGCGCAAAGAACGCCTTCGGGGGTTTCGTCGCCGCTGATTTTATTGAAAAGATCGTCTGAGACCGAGTATATTTTAACATATTTATTCAAATTAATAAACGAAATTTTTTCCAAAAATTTCATTTTTATAGATTCGCTGACCACGACGTATCTGACGTTAAGGGAAAATCCTTCATCACAAAGCGTTTCGTAAACCGATTTCTTCCCTTCTATCAAAAAGACGCCGCGTTCGATTATATGTTTTTTCTGGCGCAGCGCCCTTATTTCGGATACGGTTTTAGAATTAGGCCCTATCGCCTCGACTTTCAACGATAACGGTTCGTTTATAACCATCATTAATCTTCCTTTAAAAATTTATCGATCATATTCGACGGCATCACCGCGAGAATCGTATCGCCCGTTTCGATAATGCGGCCGGGCTTGACGCTGAAATCTACGTTGTCGTTGTTAGCGCTTTTTATTCCTATAACGTTGATTTCGTAAACCTTTCTCAAATTAAGGTCCACAAGGCTTTTGCCTATTATTTTTTTGGGGGGCGAAACGCGGACGAACTTATGGTTCGCCGACAGGTTTATCTCTTCCTGTATATTCGGCCTGACGAGCTTTGTGGCTACCAGTTCCGCTATATCTTTATAAGGATAGATTATTTCGTCTTCGCCTTTAGCCCCTACCAGAAGTATTTTCTCGAGCACTTTTCCGTGCAGGTCGTTGGTGACCTTGGCTATCACTTTTCGGATGCCGATTTCCTTGAGAAGAACCGTGACCAGTATGCTGGCTTCGATGTTTTCGCCAATGCAGACCACGCCGACATCGTATTCGCATTTTGAACGGTCTTTAGAGCATATCAGCGAGCGCATGACGTTTTCGTTGGTGGCGTCCGCCACTACAGCGCATGTCGCGAGCCTGTTATCGTTGACCATCTGGATGTTTTTTTCGTTGCTGTCGATAACCAGTACCTGCTGACCGCATTGCGCGAGATTTTCAAGCAGCGCGCTTCCGAAGCGGCCTACTCCCACTACCACGAATTGCTTCTTCATACTAATCCTCACCTTTTGTTATAAATATATAAAATTTTAATTGCAACGCATTAGACAAAGCTTATGCATTCTTGTTTTATGTCATTCAAAAGCCTGCTGGCTTATCCTATAAGAACGGTTTCTTCGGGATATCTGATATCCATTTTAGGCTTCGACTTCGCGAGGGCCACAACGACGGTAAGAGAACCGACGCGGCCGAGAAACATTATAAGCGAAATAACGAGTTTACCGAAAACGCTTAATTTTCCTGTAATCCCCATTGAAAGCCCGACGGTCCCGAAAGCCGAAATAACTTCGAAAAGTATTTCTACAAAAAGAAAATTTTCGCTGAATAAAAGGACGAAAACGCCGCCCAGAACCAGTATCATTGAAATAGTAAAAATAGCCATTGCCCGGCTTATGCTTTCCTTGGGGACGGCTTTGTTGAACATGACGATCTGCGATTCGTCATGGATCGAGCGCATTATGGATTTAAAAAGGATGGCGGTAGTGGTGGTTTTGATTCCGCCGCCGGTTCCTCCGGGAGAGGCGCCTACGAACATGAATATCATGCATATCAAAATGGTTGGAAGCAGAAGTTTACCGTTATCAACTGTATTAAAGCCGGCGGTTCTCGTGGTAACCGATTGAAAATAAGAAGCCAGAAGCTTCGTTCCAAAATTCATGTTTCCGATAGTGCCTTTATTGTTATACTCTATGGCAAATATTAAAAGCGTTCCAGTAATAAGCAGGATCAACGTAGTTACGAGAACAATTCTGGTGTTCAACGAAAGCTGATATCTGGCTTTAGAGCGCATATAATAAATGATGTCCACGATCGTATTGAAACCCAGGCCGCCTATTATAATTAAAGAAGTGATTACAAGGTTTACGGTTATGTTTCCGTCGAAAGACATAAGATTGTCGCTGAAAAGGGCGAATCCGGCGTTACAGAAAGCTGAGACCGAATGAAAAATTCCGTAATAAAGGGCTTTGGCCGTAAGATAACCTTTCTGATACTTAAATACGAGAAATAATAAAATCGCCCCAGCGGCTTCGATGGCCATGGTTATCATAAAGACGTACTTTATAAGCTCGACGAGATCTATGGAGGTATTCGAAGGCCGGTCTTCCCTGGCGAATAATCTGAATTTCAGAGAAACCCGGGCGCTCATGGCGGACATCGCGAATGTGACGATAGTCATAATG
>JAKPTH010000030.1 GCA_029571125.1 bacterium | reverse complement strand
TTTATGTTCCGTTATTTCCTTTCGACTTCTACGATTTTAGTGACTTCTTTTTCACGCTTTATATTCATGCCGTCGTAAACCCAGCCTTTTACGGTAAGCTCCACCGTTTGCTTGTTATAAAGCTGCTGGCCTTTGACCGCGAGAACTTTTACTTTGGTCGAAGCGAAACCGTGCCTGTAAGGAACCGTGCGTTCGCCGGTGATCGGGTCGGTATCGGGACCGGCGAACTTGATGTCGTCGGTGAACGCTTTTATAAATACGTTCAGCTCGCCTGAAAGCGGTTCTTCTTTTGTACCCACATAAGCCGGGTCTTGAAGCAGCGCGTCGCGGTTATCGCCCGGACCCGTTAAATATTGAGGCCCCGGGTTGAAATCGATTTCTTTAGGGTTGGGATTTACGGGCTTTTTGCCTGCCGCGACTCTTTCAGCCGCGATTTTAAATGAAAAATACGGGTTTTTTAACTGCGATATGGCGAGAGCGTCGTAACATTCGGTAGGCATCATGGAAACTTTTAAAAGCGCCAGCTGCGTTCCGCCCTTGGCGAGATAAAGCGCTTTGCGCCCCCAGACGTCCTGATAATTCATTCGCCTGTTGGAGGAATTCCAGCGCATGAGCGTGAAGAAGAACATAATAAAAATGAACATGCCTATAAGGATCATAGGAATAAGCATGCCGCGGCGGTTTGACGGCGCCGGTTCGTTATGAGCGTAATTGTATTTATTTTGCGGGCATCTGAAAAAATTCATGGTTAACCGCCCTGCTGTTCGACCAGGCTTAGATTTGCCTTCATGGTCGTGAATTTTTCGGTCCTGTCGCGTCCGCTGACCGGATCTTTCCATTTGATTACAAGCATTATTTCTTTAAGAAATGTCTTGTTTTTGTGCTTGGTTATCTGCGATAGTTTAAGTTTTACCGGTGTGTTCCAGCGCTTAGCGTCGCTTTTGATGCTGTTTATGTCGTTTCCGGGATCGGCGTTTTCGCTGTCGGACGATTGCCTTTTTATATATGGCGTTTTTCTGAATCCGAATTCTATTTGGTCGTTGGGTATCGTTTTAACTTCAAGTTCTAACTTGAATGAAGTGGATTTTATTTTCAGCTCGTTATTGTCGCTGCCGTCTTCATCCGGCATTCCGGAAATCTGGTCGAGCTTGAGAGTGTCGTCGACCATGTCGTATTCTACGTTGTCTAAAATGCGGTCCAGTATGCTGCCGGCTATTACCCCTGCGGTGTTTTCCATATCTGTCGCGGCGGTCTGCTTGACGGAACTCATAAGATAGCCGAAAGACGGGATGGCGGCCAGAACGAATAAAGCTATGCCGACCATTATTTCGGTTATAGAAATAGCTTTTCTATTGAGTGTTATATTTGTAATATTTGACCGGTCGAGATTTTGCGTCATAATAATTATCACGCCTTATCAAAGGCTTTCGTTGGGTTCTACGTTTATTACCACCTGCGTGGTTTTTACAAGCGGCTTAACGTTGCGTCCCTGATTTTTAGGGGGCGCTACGGTTATCTCTATTCCGAACATCTTTCCTTTTTCAATTTTGGTAGCGTTTTTTTGAGGCACGAATCTGACGTTGGTGACATCGTGTATTAAAACTCGGCTGTTGACGAGTTTGTCCGCCTGCGGATTTAAAGTCGGAACGCTCTTGGGATCGCCGTCCCATAACGCCGATTTCTTTTCATAAAAAAGTTCGCCCTTTTCGTTGAGGCTGAATTCGGCTTCTTCGATTAAGGCGGGCTGATTGTCCAGCTTTGTTTCGAACCCTTTTTTCTGCGGTCTTCTGCACATTTTAAAGCGCATAAGCTTATCGCCCGGCTGCGCTCCGTCCGGCGACAGGAGCCGTGGATTGTAGTAGAAATCGAACGCGGGATTGTGGTTTGGTTCCGGCTTGACGTTGGTTTTATAGTAATTGCCGGGAACCGTGGAAACCATAACGGCGGTGTTTTTGATATCTTCCTGAAACTGGCGGAATCCCACGTTTATTTCCTGCGTAAGATTAGCCATCCATACGCCCGCGTTAAAATTTTTGTGGCCGGCGATGAAAAGCTGATAAAAAACCCCGAGCAGCATGGACATTATGGCTGCCGCGATCAGAACTTCCGTGACCGTAAAAGCGCATTTTGCCCGTTTCATTTTGTGAAGGCCGAAAAATTTATTTATTATCTCCATGTGTAATGAACGCTTTCGCTTCGTCTATAGTATTGAAAACCAATATTTTCTGGTTCACTTTCGTAATTTTTAAAACGACCATGATAGAGGGTTTCGGGTTGATTATCGAAAGCGATCCGCCAGCTTCGAAGATTTTTTGATATATCATCAGCACCGTGGATAAACCCATAGAATCTATAAAATCGAGTTTGGTAAAATCAAGGAAGATATATTTATAGCCTTTGGAAATAAAATCCATGGCGTGTTTTTGAAATTCGGACGAAGTGAGCAGATCGATAGTGCCGAATACTTTTAAGGTCACTACCCCGACCTGTTCGGTGCCCTTGCTTTCGGAGACATTTGTTTTATCGCCGGGCAGCGTGCGAATAAGAGTTTCTACGCCGCTTTCTATAGAAAATGATCCAAGTTTCGAATGCTGGTTTTTTGGATCTATGTTATTATCCACGATATTTCCCCGCTTTTTTAGCTTATTGTATGCGTATCCATAATACTTTAAATATTTGCTGTTGTCAAGTGTTTGTGTCTTTTTTTTATTGTATTACCAATCTTTTTTGTTGCCGCCGGCTTTTTGCTTTTTGTTTTCGCCGGAATCGGGTTCTTCGCCGAAAAGCATCTGCCGTCTAAGCTGCTCTGGCGTCATGTTGAACGGATCCATCTCGTCGGCTTTATTCATTCTTTTTTTGTTTTGCTGGTATAGATACTGTACGCGGGCTTCATCGTTTTCGAGATCTTTTAAAAACAGTTTCAGCCTGTTAGGATCTACCTGGATGTTTTTATATTTTTCTACGTTTTGTTTATCCACAAGGTCTTTTACAGCTTCTTTGCCGTCTTTGCCTTCGCCGCCCGATGAAGCGTCTTTCTTTTCGGCGTTTTCGGAGCCGGAATCGCCGGGCTTTTGCTCATTTTGTCCGCCGCCGTTTTCCTGTTTACCGTCTTGATTTTTTTCTTCTCCGGCATTCCGGTCTTTGCCGTCTTTGCCGCCGTCATTTTTTTGGTTTTCACCGTTTTTGGGGTCCTTATCGTCCCCTTCTTTTTTTTCGCTCTGTCCGTTTTCCCCCTGGTTTTGATTTTGCTTGTCCTGTTGATCTTTTTGGATCTGCTGTTCAAGTTTCTTTTTTGCGAGCTCAAGGTTGTGCAGGGTGTCCGGGTCGTCCGGCTTTATTTTGAGGGCCTGTTCGTAACTTTCTATGGCCTTGCGGTAATCTGAAAGTTTGAAGTGAGCGTTTCCCATGTTATATAATGGCTCGAAACGGCTCTTAACGCCGTCGGCTTTTACGGCTTCGCTATAAGCCTCTATCGCGCCTTTGTAATCGCGGTTTTTGTATCTGGCGCAGCCTATATTATAACTGGCGGCGACGTCGAAAGGCTTTAACATTTTCGCGCTCTGAAATTCCGATTCGGCGGCGCCGAACTTGCCGGCGTCGTATAAAAATTTGCCTTTTTGCGAGTGGGCCGATATTTTAGGGGCGAGCGAATCGTATTCGGCCCTAAGAGCCGGAGGCGCCTGTGGTATTTCAGCGTGAGCGGCCCCCGCCGCCGCTAAAGAAAAGGCCGTGAGAAGCGATAAAAAAAAGCCCGCGTTTTTGCGGCTTCTTTGAGGAAGCAGCGAGTCTATGATCATGAAGATCAGCGCCAGGCCGGCGAAATAAGCGAAAAGCTCTTCGCGGACGTTGAAGCTGGATACCCTGAGCGCGCGCTTTTTAATGCTCTTCAGGCCGGAAATCATTTTAACCAGGCTGTTCTGGTCGGAAACGTGAAAGTATTCACCGCCGGCGGCCGACGATATGTCCACGAGAACCTGTTCGTTAAGTTTTGTCACGACGTCTTTTCCGTTGAATTTCTTATAGACGGGGGCGCCCCAGATGTCTTGCGAAACGGGTATTTTAACTCCGCTTTTGGATCCGATGCCCACGCAGTGTATTATTATACCGTTTTTATACGCTTCGCGAGCGGCTTCGACCGGGCGTCCGTCGTGGTCTTCGCCGTCAGTAAATATCACCACCACTTTTGCCGCTTCGTCGTCTTTATTAAAGCGCTCCGTGGCGGTTTTGATGGCGAGTTCAAGCCGGGTTCCGCCTTTTTCTATTAGATCGAAGTCGGCCTGCATCAAAAGCGATTTGGCGGAAGCGTGATCGAGAGTGAGCGGGCAGATGCAGCTCGCTTCGCCGGCGAAAGTGACTAAAGCCACACGGTCGCTTTTTAAATTGTCGATTAGATGGGTCACTACGGCGCGCGTGATGTCGAGGCGGTTGTCGCGGCCGAGATCGCGGGCTTTCATAGACTCGGAAACGTCTATGGCGAAACAAATATCGATGGAGCTTGCTTCGATTTCTTCTGGCTTTTCCAGGCCCTGAGGCCGGGCGGCAGCAAAGGATACCAGCGCCAGGGCGGCAAGGTAAAGGGTGATTTTAATCATTAAATTGGGTTGAGCCCTGTAATTTGAAAGCGCCGAGTAATTACGGCCGGAAAAAATTTTTTCGCGCCGTTTCAGAGCGAGTTT
>JAKPTH010000025.1 GCA_029571125.1 bacterium | reverse complement strand
TGTTGAGGGTGTATTCTTTGCTGTAGCGGGCGTCCGCATCGGCCTTCAAAAGCTCGATAGTCCTGTTTTTGGTCCTCTTTCTAAAATATTCCGCCACCGCCTCGTTCGCCGGAATAAGGCCTATTATCGCTCCCATCTCGGTCGCCATGGATGAAAGAGTTATTCTTTCGTGGAGCGACAGAGCCTCGACCGCTTCTCCGTAGAACTCTACGGACGCGCCAAGAAGCCCGGCAGAGCCGAATTCCTTCAAAACGAAGAGCGTAAGGTCTTTGGCCGTGGCGGGATATTTCAACTTGCCGTTTATGGTTATTTTTATCGAAGGCGGAATTTCGAACCACGTGGCGCCGTGCCTCATGGCATAAGCGATGTCTATATCGCCCATCCCCTGGCCGAATGCCCCTACGGCGCCCATTATGTTAAGATGCGAATCGGTGCCCACGGTCGTAGTGCCGCAGAGCGCGATACCCTGTTCGATAAGAACGTGGGATCCGATTCCGGCGTTGACGTCGTAAACCTTTATTCCCTGCTCTTTAGCGAACATGCGGCACACCTGCTGGTTATTGGCGTAAGGTATGGTGTTCGCGGGCGCCTGGCAGTCGAACGTAAAAAAAGTCTTCGCCGCGTCGTTCACTTTGTCGCCCTTGCAATACTTGTTAAAATTTTTAACCACGTTCGCGCCGCCGAAATCGCGCGCGGACCGGACATCCAGCTTTATCCAGACGATGTTTCCGGGCTTTACTTCGTCGTCAGGCCTCAACAGATGATTTTTGAAAATTTTTTCTATGAGAGTCAATCCCATCTTACCCCTCCGTTTTATTTTATATTTGGACCAAAATAGCTGATGATTATTTTTGTTCGAGTTTTATTTCGCCGCTGGTTTTATTGATTTCGTCTTCCAGCGTGGATTTTGCGCCTCCGTTGACGGAGTTTTCAACCGTAGATTTCAAAATGACCTCGAAAGTTTTATCGTAAAATATAACTTCGCCTGTAGTGTTCATGAATTTCATAATATCTTCGCCGACGGAGTTCTCGTCGTTTAAAAGTTTTTTCTCCTGGCCGTTTTCAGGCGGCTTGACTGCCGCGCCGGCTTCCGCCGCAGGAGGTTCTATAGAAATTTTAAGAGTTTTTTTTGCCGATTTAACCGCTTCGAACTTAACCGGCTCGAAACCGGCCTGCTCGAAAAGCTTATGGAAATAAAAATCGTACTCGTCATATGAGAACGGCCTTTTAACTCCTTTCTCATCCTGGCAGACGACCTGCTGGACTTTTGGGAAGCTTTTCTTCATGGCGGCGAGCTTATCGCGAAGAGCCTTTATGGATTTGAGCATGGCTATATTTTCCACTGCGCCGGGGAATGCCGGATCGAGCATGAAGCCGCGGTTATAATTGTCGAGCGCTTCGTTTATCTTATCGTCATAAAACAGGAAATCCCCTTTATGCATATACAGCGCGCCAAGAGCAGGATCTATTTTTATGGCTTTTTCTATGGTTTCAAAAGCCTCTTTCGGCATGGAATTTTTAAAGTAAGCCCATGCGAGAGTATCCAGGTAGACTGCGTTATCGGGCTCAGCCTTTACCGCGTTCAGGCTGCATTTCAAAGCGGTTTCGAGCTTGAGGTTGGCTTCCGCGAGAACATAGGCGTAATTATTGTTTATAAGCGCGTCCGAAGTGTCCTGCGCGAGAAGAAATTCCAGATGACGGACCGCGGACTCGTTATCGTTCATCTGAAGGTATATTTCGGAAAGATGCTCGTGCACTTCCTTGAGCTCCGGATTGAGGCTGTATGCTTTCTTGAGCGTCGCAACCGCCTTTTTGATATCGCGGTTCTTGTAATAAGCGCATCCGAGAGAATGCAGATATACCGGATTATTGGGATCGAGAGCTATGGCCTTTTTGCAATGCTCCAGGCCGGCGTCGAGCTTGGTGTTGTTCATGGTGTATAAATAGCCGAGGTTGTTATGCGCCGCGGCGGAATCCTGGTCTTTTTCTATAAGGTAAAGATAAGCGCTTTCTTCGAGCCATAAAGGTTTTTTTATTTTGCGCTCGTCGTACTCGGCAAGAAGCTCTATTAAATTTTTAAAGACTTTTTCTTTTAAAGCCCTGTTTTTGGGAGCGAGCTTCACCGCCTGCATGAATTCGGCGTAAGCGAGCTGGTGTATATCGGGAGAATTCTGCGCAACGGCCAGAAAAGTTGAGCCGACTATATAATGAAACTGGGGATCCGTCACTTCGAACGAAAGCGATTTTTTCAATTCCTCCAGCGGATCGTAAAGCTTGAATTCGGATATGTCCTGGTCTTTCAAAGACGCGTAAACCACGGTATAAAAAAGATGGTAATAAGGGTTTAGAGGCTCCTGCTGAAGAAGGGCGGCCATATCACAAAGAGCCATCAGAGCGTATATTCTGCTATTGTAATTTTGATAGCCGAGATTGGCGATTATCATGTACAGATAGCCGCGGTCGAAACATGTTTCGGAGCGCTGAGGATCGTAGCGCAGAAGAATGAAAGAAAGGACTTTTTCGAGCTCCAGCGCCGATTCGTTTATGGATTTGGTTCCGCCGGCGATATTGTTGACATAGGACGACAGCATAAACGCCCTTACCGGAAGGTTTTTGGTATCGGACTCGAGGACTTTTTTCACGGAAGTGAAATCGATTTCGTCGAATTTGAAATGCGGCGTAAAGATGTTGACTCCGAAATCGATCCTGGCTGAAATATTGGCGCCGGAATTCTGGGCCTGCGAACCGGAAATCGCCGCCAGAAGGACTATTAATGACGCCAGGCAGGCGAGCGTCAATTTAAGCCGCGCCGAATTTCCATTTTTGATGAAAATAAAATCGAATATCTTTTTATGCATGACTGGCTCCTTTATTTACCTGATTATGGATAGTGATTGATTATATCAGAAATCAATTTAAAATTCAATAAGTCATCTCAGAATTGAAATAAAACGATATTCCTGATTAATTTTCACCGTGCGCCGGCCCTAAATTATCTTGACTTTTCGAATGGCAAAACATATAATTATGACAGCATGTTATTAAATTGAAAAGGATGTGCCTTCATGACCGAAATAAGCCACGATCTGGAAGAAGCCATGACAATTATCTGGAAGGAAATCGAAAACGGCGCAGACTCCTTCGAATCGGTAAACGAAAAATTAAAAAAATATATCGGCGAAGATGTTTTAAAAAGACTCATCTGCGAAGGATACGTAAAAAGAACTTCGCCCGGCGGCCGTGTCGAGTTCAGCGAAAAAGGCTACTCGCGCGCCTACGACCTTACACGCCGCCACCGTCTCACCGAAAGGCTTCTCGTGGACGTCCTGCATATGGACCGCTCCAGAGTGGACCGCGACGCATGCATGTTAGAGCATATAATATCTCGCGAACTCGAAGAAAACATCTGCACGCTCCTCGGCCATCCGCAGGTCTGCCCCCACGGCTCCAGGATACTTCCCGGCAACTGCTGCAAAAATAAAGTATCTAAAATCGAGCGGGTTATTTTCAAACTTTCCGAATTAAAGCACGGCGAATGCGGCAGGGTTTCTTATATCCATACCCAGGCCAATCCCGTCATGCATAAAATAATGTCTCTCGGCCTCGTACCTGGCCTCACTATAAAAGTCCACAGCTCGTTTCCGGCTTACGTTGTGGAATTCGAACAGACGCAGCTCGCGCTCGAAAACGAAGTGGCCGAAAATATATTCGTGAGAAAGACGTCATGACCGTTTCTGAAAGCCGTAAATCGATGCCCGCCGCGGCATTGGCGATAATAATTCTTATAGCGCTTTACTTTCCCGGCGCCGCCCGCGCCCAGGCTTTTTCCGGAAAACAGTTTTACCAGCCGGAAGAGCTTTTCGAGTTTAAGGACGAAACGGCCCCGGAAGCGCAAAAAGCTCGGGCCTCCGACGTATGCTTCGCGGTAAGCCCCGGAGACAATATATGCGTTTACTCCAATTCTTCCGGCAGCCTTTTTTTGATGGACCTCAAAGGCGCGGTGCTAAAAAAGCTGGATTTCCGCGATTACGATTACAGCGGAAAGCCTCCGGCGATAAGCTCCGTTTGCGTGTCGGAAAAAGGGACCGCATACCTTTTCGACCGCGAAAATTCAAAAATAATAACGGTAACCAAAGATTTCAAGATCGCGGAGTTTTATTCAAAAAGCAATATATTCGCTGAAGATTATATACTTCCGCCGGCCGAAATCTATTTCGACGCTTCTGGCGCGCTCCTCGTTTATCAACGCTGCGCCGACGCCACGTCTTTTTTTTCCCCGGGCGAGCTCTCGCTTTTAAAGACTTGCGCCTCCCGCGCCGCATCGTCTCTTTTCGCCCGGCCATCCGCCGAGTTTTATGCGGTAAAAACGGCCGGCTCCACTCTCGAAGTAAATATCTGCGGCCCCGCCGGAGTAAAAAATTTCAGGCGGATCGGATGCGAAGGATTGGCGGACGGGATTTTCATGGCTGAAAAGAGCTATGACGGCTCTCTTTTTATAGGGGCAAGAATATTGAACAACGACCGTTACGAGTTCCGCCTGATTCAACTGGACGAAAAAGCCTCCGTAAAATCGGACGCTCCCATAAAAACACGCGGATTCGCTCTGAACGCGGCCGCAATGACCTCGACCGGCCGCATACTCGCGCTGCTCCCTGGCGAAAAAAGCGGAGGCGGCGTTTTTCTTAATGAACTGAAAAAAGTAAAACCTCCGGAGGAATAGCCGTGCAGAGAAAAATTTTTTTCATGTATAAATTAATACTTTACACGGCGGCCGCCTCGTTTTTTTTGACGCCGGCGCCGGCGGCGCTCGCGCAAAGCGAAAGCGGCGCGCTCAACATTTCTTTTTCCGAAGATCCCGGCCACGCCGGCGTCGTAAAGACTTACGATTACGCTTATCCTTACGGCTTCAAAATTTCCCGCGACGGCTCGCTCTACCTTTCCAATACCGCCAAAAATTCGATCCTTCAGTTCGACTTCATGGGCCGTCTAATAAAATCTTATTCGGGCGGCAAAGGCAGTTTTTCGGCCGCCGGCGATTTGACTTTCGATAACGACGGCATGCTGTATTACGCATCGCTCAAGGACCTGCAGATCGTAAAAGTGGATATGCTCGCCAGCGAGCAGCAGCGTTTCGGCGGGCGCGGAACCGCGGAGAGCGAGCTTCTATCGATATACCAGATAGAAGCGGCTTTCGGCAAGAAAATATTCGTGCAGGACACGGTTTGCGGAAAAATAAACGCCTACAGCTCGACCGGCGCGTTCATAAAAAAAATCGACTGCAACGTGCCGGGGTTCAGCATCAACCAGAAAGGGCAGCTTTTATACTTCAACTACGACCGGCATGCCGGATACGGGCTTTTCCTGGCGGACGTCAACGAAAAAGCCTCACGGCCGGTATTCACGATAGGCCTTAACGCCGTAACGGGCCTGGAATTTATCGGAGTCGATTATAAAGGAAACGTTTATACCGCGACGCCCCTTAACCACGGCGACCTTTTCGGCGAACGCGAAGTCAACGTATACAACTCCAACGGAATACACATAGCCAATTACAGCGTAAAAAAATCGCTTCTTAAAAGGCAGTTTTTCGTGTTCGGCGACGGATCGCTCTATTCGGCCGAAACGGACGCATCGCCGTCCAGGCCGATGCCGTCAAAAATGTCGATCAAAAAATATTGAGCGCCTTCACCGGCGCCGTTAAAGCCGCATCCGTAAAATAATGCGCATAGGACGCGAAAGGAATCTTATGAAAAAAATTATAGCGTTTTCACTTATATTTTTAATGCTGCCGGCTCCGGCGGCGTTTCTCGAAAACGCAAGCGCTTCGCAGGTGGAAGTATCTTCCATAATCACGGCCGGAGGCGGAAGCGGCGCGGACGACTTTCATATCACCGCGGCAGGCGACCCGTCTTATTCTTATTATTTTTCCAATTCCGCGCCCGCTTTCACGGCCGGAGCGCGAGGGCGCGAGGGCCTTTACATACTCGACGCCGCGAATGCGCGCGTGAAAAAATATAATCCCGCCGGAGACTTCAACTGCATAATCAAGCCGCCCGACGGCTGCGGAATCAAATTCGAAGAATTGTGCGGCATCTTCGCCGTCTCGTCCGGCGAAGTGTTCGTCCACACCGCCAGAGAAATTTACAGGATCGACGCCGCCGGAAAAATAACGGACCGCGCCTCTATAAAAGGCGGATTCGACTGCCATAAAATTTTTTCTTTCAATCAAAAATCCTTTACGGCGTACGATTATAAAAACTTAAGAATAGCCCGCATAGAAGCGGATTTCAACAAAAAAGAAGCCGCCGTCAGTGAATCTTTCGGGCCGGTCCTTTTCCCATGGCCCGTTTCGGACCAGGAATTCCTCTCGGCCTGCCTTCTGACGCCCAAAAACCTCTGCGTCTACAAATACAGATTCGGCGGAGACGCGGGTTTCCCGCTGGCTTCCCTTAAAATAGAAACCCAGGAATTCGTTTCGCAGCACAAGTTCATAGGGAACGACGGCCGAAACAATCTCTACCTCAGGTATTTCAGCGGAATAAACGAAAAGATAGCCATAATAAGCCCGGAATTAAAGCTGATAGACACTATCACGCTTGAAACGGCCTATTCGTCCAAACGCTCGAACCTTCTTTACGACGAATGCGTCGACGCCGAAGGCAATATTTACACTCTTTTCATAGATTCTGACCGGCTTGTAATAAAAAAAATAAGCCGCGCGGAATAAATATCAAAAATAATAAAAAAAAACTTTACTTTTGCCTTTAAATTTGTTATAATTAGATTACCTTTATTACTGGAACTTTTGTTTTGCACTGACATTACTTCCGGTTTAAGGAATAAACTATAAGGTGGTTTTTTAAAATGTCATTAGACCATGAAACCAAACAAAAAGTTATCAGCAAGTACAAAACCCACGAATCAGACACGGGCTCAGTAGAAGTGCAAATCGCTCTTTTGACCACCAGAATCACCCAGCTGAGCGATCATTTCAAGGTTCACAAAAAAGATCATCACTCGAGACTCGGCCTTTTAAAACTCGTCGGCCAGAGAAAAAGACTGATCACCTACTTAAAGAGAATCAGCCCTAACAAGTACAAAGAGATCGTTGAATCTTTAGGAATCAGAAAGTAGCACCGGGAAAGCGCCCCGAACCAAGGTTAACCGAAGGTTGAAATTTTAAAAATTAATATAAGCCACACGCGCGTATATTTAATGCTGACCGTGGTTTACAGTTCGTGGTATAAAAACTTATAGTTTTTTATATAACTGTGTGGTTTTGCTAAATAACTTTGCTCTAAAAAATGGAGGCAGTAAGTTCTGCTTCCATTTTTTATTTTATTCGCATTATTTTTCTATAATTTTAATAGACAAATCCATTAATTTGTATTATAATTAGTGCAACTAAAGTTTACAGGAGGAAAAGAATTAATGGAAAGAATGCAGACAACTTATGCCGGTAAGCCCTTTATAATCGAAACCGGCAGAATCGCGAAACAGGCCGACGGCGCGGTTCTTCTTCAAAACGGCGAAACCGTCGTATTGGTCAGCGTATGCTACGACAAGCAGAATCTGCGCGAAGTGGATTTCTTCCCGCTTACCGTAGAATACCGCGAAAAATCGGCGGCGTCCGGCAAATTTCCCGGCGGCTTCATAAAAAGAGAAAACAGGCCCTCCAACGACGAAATACTCAGAGGCCGCATAGTAGACCGCACGATCAGGCCCATGTTCCCTGAAAGCTTTAAATCCGAAGTCCAGGTAATAATAAACGTTTTATCGTACGACCTGGTCACACCTCACGACGTGCTCGCGGTTAACGCGGCTTCAATAGCTCTCGGAATCTCCTCGGTTCCCTTCTTAGAACCGGTGGCGGCTATATCCGTCGGCTTATTCGACGGCAATGACGAATTCGTTATAAATCCCGACGAAAAAATGGTCGAAAACGCTAAATTAAGTCTTTTCGTTTCCGGCACGCGCGAACGCGTTTTAATGATAGAAGCCGGCGCTAACGAAGTCAGCGAAGAAACATTCCTGAAAGCCATCAAATTCGCCCAGCAGGAAATCGTGAAATTGATAGACATCCAGCAGGAATTCATAAATAAAACAAAAAAAGAAAAGATCCCCGTACCCGAATCCAAAACAGATCCCGCTTTCAGGCAGGCGGTTTACGATTTCTTCAAGCCGTTATGCGACAAAGCGCTTCGCGTTAAAGACAAACAGGAACGCGGCAACGCAGTGAACGCGGCGGTAGAAGAGTGCTACAAGCATTTCATCCTCGGCGCCGGCGTTAAAGAAGACGAAAAAGATAAAATCGCAGAAATCAAAAAACAGATAAAACCGGTTCTGGAATCGGTCGAATACGATGTCGTCAGAAATATGATATTCGATGAAAAACTCAGGGTAGACGGCCGCGCGCTCACCGAAATCCGTCCGATAGACTGCGAAGTCAGCCTGCTTCCTCGCACGCACGGCTCTTCGCTTTTCACTCGCGGCCAGACGCAGTCGCTCGCCATGGTGACTCTCGGCACGAAAAAAGACGAGCAGATAATCGAAGGCCTGCATCACGAAGAGACGCGCCAGAAATTCATGCTGCACTATAATTTCCCGCCATACGCCACGGGCGAAGTAAAGCCGCTCCGCGGAGTCGGCCGCCGCGAAATCGGCCACGGCGCTCTCGCGGAAAAAGCCCTTTCATACATAATCCCGTCGGAAACTGAATTTCCGTACACCATAAGAATAATATCCGAAATAGTCGAATCCAACGGCTCATCGTCGATGGCTTCGATCTGCGCAGGCGCGCTGGCGCTCATGGACGCAGGCGTTCCCATAAAAAAACCGGTGGCCGGCATAGCCATGGGCCTTATCACGCGCGGAAACGAATGGGAAATACTTACCGATATCGCCGGCATCGAAGACCATTGCGGCGATATGGATTTTAAAGTGGGCGGATCGCGCGACGGCATGACCGCGGTTCAGCTCGACGTCAAAAACAACGGCCTCACTCTCGCAATGATCGAAAAGACGCTCATGAACGCAAAAGCGGCAAGACTGCACATCCTCTCAAAAATGGAAGCTGCAATATCAGCTCCGAGAGCCGATATCAGCCCATACGCGCCGCGCATCACCACCGTCCAGATCAATCCCGAAAAAGTCCGCGAAGTTATCGGACCCGGCGGAAAAGTTATAAAAGCCATAGTAGAAGCCACCGGCGCGGATATAGACATCGAAGATTCCGGAAGAATATCCGTAATATCCGTCAACTTCGAAAA
>JAKPTH010000670.1 GCA_029571125.1 bacterium | reverse complement strand
CGCGTCAGAGTGAGTCAGAAATGAAGCGATTATGTCGGAGCATTTTTCGCTTCCCGTCCGGCCGAGATTTATGAGTATGGATGCGATAACGAACGGATGGCTTTCTTCGCTGAGCCTGTCGATGAGCATCTGCTCTATCCGCTCGTCGCGGCCTATTTTTGAACAGGCGGATATCGCGGCGATTCTGTTTTTGGGTTCGTCGTCGCCGATGTAGCGAGAGAACGCTTCATAGTTTACAGTTTCGCTTTTTTTTTCGCCCGCGGAGCTTGCGCCGATCTTGTCGAGGATAGCGAGGTTGTTTTTTTTGAGGGAGTTTTCTATTTCGCCCAGTGCGCTTTTTATATGCGGCCTTAAAACGACGTCGTTTTTTTTCAAAAGGAGTTTCAATGCTTCATAAGCCTCTATCGACGATGTTTTTCCCAGATCGTCAACGGCTTTAATCTTGATTTTATAATCATTTGAAGACAAATGAAATAATAATTCGGTTATGTCGTTGTTGGCCATAAAAATGTTAAGATCTGCTGGGCAATCATTTTTTAAAGTATCTGTATCATTTCGATAAACTGCGGGCTCGGTTTCGCGAAAAAATAGCCCTGGGCGTAATGAACGCCTAAAGCCTTGACGGTGTTATATTCCGCCTGCGTTTCGATTCCTTCGGCTATGACAAGCGAATTTGTTTTGTTGGCGAAATCCAGCAGAGTCTTTAGCAGTTCCTGCTTTATGAAATCTTTGTCTATGTCGCGGACCAGGACCATGTCGAATTTTAAATATTTCGGCTTTAATTCGGCTATGGCCTGAAGGCTCGAATAGCCAGCGCCCGCGTCGTCGATGGCGATGTTAAATCCCATTTTCTTTAATTCGTCAACTATATTCTTGAATGAATCGAAGTCGGATATTGCTGTGCGTTCGGTGATTTCCAGGACTATGTTTCCGGGGTCGAGATTGTATTTCTTCACGAGCTCCGAAAAGCGGCTTACGATTATTCCGGCTTCTAAAAAGGTTTTAGGGTCCACGTTAAGAAAAAGCAAAACTCCGCCTTCCGAAGGGCGCGAACCGAATTTGCCTTTTCTCATGAAACTGGTGTTGAGGTTGAAATTGACTATGGCCTTGGCTATGCATAGCCATTCAAGCTCTTCGGCATAGCCGTGCGCGTCGGCGGCGGAAAAAAGCACCACGGGCAGCTCGTATTTGGAAGTTTTTGGCCCGCGGGTCAGAGCTTCGTAGGCAAGGATCTCGGAATCTTTAACGCTTACGATAGGCTGAAAAACTGTTCTTACTTCTTCGTGCGTTATGATATTTTTGATGTCTTCGCTTATTTTCTGCCGTTCGACCATTTCGTGGTTGAGGCCCGATATTTCAGCTTCACGTATGGCCGAAAATAAGCAACGCTCGACGCGCTGCATGGAATTTTCGTTGATAAGAGCGAAACCCGTGTTGAAATTTACATATTCCGAAGGTATTACGCTCGAAGATGAAACGCTGGCCTTAAGGCTTTCAGAAACCCTTCTGGAAATTTTATCTATGTTTTCTATATTGATGCTCTGATTATTGCGGGGGGCCGAAAGGAAAATTATAAAATTAGAGCTGGCCGGAAATAAAACCGCGATTGAATCGCTTTTCCTGAATATCTGGCCTTTCATCGCAATGAGAGTTTCGGCCGTTTTTTTCAGCAGCGCGTCGTAATTTTTCCAGCCGTAGAGGCTTTCGATATTTACAAGCGAAGTGATATTGACCGAAATTACCGCAGCGGAATTTTTGACCGAAAGGGTTTTTATTTCTTCGAGTATGTAATTAAGCGTGGGCAGCCCCGTAACGTAATCTATAAGCATGTCGTAGGCTTTCGACATGTCGACGCCGTTTAGTATTTTTTCGTAATTTTCATTTTTTTTATCGTTTGACACTTAATTTCTCCATTCGGCGGCCGGTTTAATGCGAAACCGCTTTACTCATCTGCAATATAGGAAGGAACATCGATATGACTATGCCGCCGACCACGCCGCCGAGAAAAACTATGAACAATGGTTCAATTAGAGACGTGAGGGCGTCTACAAGAAGGTCTATTTCTTCTTCGTAAAAGGCGGCTATATTTTCAAGCATGTTTTCAAGGGTACCCGTTTGGTCTCCTATCGCGATCATCTGCGCGACCATGTCGGGGATGGTAGGCGACTTCGAGACCGAATCGCCTATGCTCATTCCAGCTTCTACGTTGACTTTCATCTGGTTGAACTCGGCCCTGAGGATACAGTTGTCGACTGAGCCGTTGGTGATTTCGAGCGCCTTGGTGACCGAAACGCCCGATTTTAAAAGGACCGCGAGGTTGGAGGCGAACGTGTTTACGGAGGATTTTATGACCAGCTGGCCTATAAGCGGAAGCTTGAGTGACACTTTATCCCATATCTGTCGGCCGACGGGCCATTTGTAAAACGCCTGCACTCCGTAAACGAAAGCTATGACGGAAACGATCTCAAGCACTATATTGTCTTTGATGAAGTTTGAAATGAATATGGTTATCTGCGTAGGCAGAGGCAGAGTGGCTTTGAAGCTTTTAAACATCGCCGAGAACCTGGGAATAACGAAAGCCATCAAAAATACGACTACGAGCCCGGCGACTATCATAATTGCGGCCGGATAGGTCATGGCCGATTTAACTTTCGCTTTCATGGCCGCCGATTTTTTTAAAAATCCGTTTAATTTTTCGAGCATGTCGAACAACATACCGGATTCTTCGCCTATTTTTAAAAGATTGAGGTACATCGGCGGGAAGCAATCGTCGTGCTGTGAAAATTGTTCGTATAAGTTGGATCCGGCCTCTACGCCGGTTCTGACTTTTTTGATTTTTTTGCGAAGACGCAAATTTTCGGTCTGTTTTTCCAGGATGACCAGAGATTTGATGATTGGAATACCCGCTTTGGTCAGAACCGCGAAGTATTTGGTGAACATCATTATGTCTTTCTGGTTGATCTTGCGGTTGCCTTTTGAAAAATACTCTTCCCAGGTCATTTCGGCTTCTCTTTTGAGCGAAGTGACGGAAAGATTCTGCGATACGAGCTTTTCGCGTGCAGTTTGTTCGTTCGACGCTTCTACGGTTCCTTTTACTTCGGTACCGGAAGCGTTTATAGCGGTATAAATAAATTCTGGCATATTTGAATCACCGCCAGTATTATAACATAAAATTAATTATTTTAAAATATAATTTTATTACAATATAAAATTATTTTGCGGGCGTGAACCTGAATTTATTGTAAAAAAAATTGAAAAGCGATTTAACGTCCGGCATAAAAAACGTTATTTTTTAATGCCGCCTATTTTATTTCCCGAAAGCGAAGAACCGGTTTTTTGAGTCTGGTTGGATTGGAAAGAAGGCTTGTCCGCTGCGGCGGGTTCCTTTTCTTTTACGTCTTTGACTTTTGCGTCCTTGCCGGATGTTTTTGAATCGCCGGGTCTGGATATGGCTATGTTAAAAGAAGGCTTGTTTTCAGTTATATTTGTAATGACAAGAAAATCTTCCGTTATTTGTTCGACTTTATATTCGATTTTAGTGATTTTTTTCTGCGACCCGTCAGGCAGCTCTATTACTACGGGATTGGGAAGTTCTTCCGACACTATGCTGCCCGCCTGGACCATAAACAGCTTTTCGGCTCCTGTATCGGCGTCTTTTTTTGTGAGCATGGCGGTTTTTTCTTCGCTGAGCTGGTAAAACCCTTTATATAGAAGCTCCGCGACGGGCTTGTCCTGGTTTTTATCGGCCTTCGGAAGCGCTTCGTTTGCGAGTTCATAGGCTTTTTCGGCAACCGCTTTGGCTTTGAAGTAATTTTGCTCTTTGAATGCGGCGTCGGCCTGCTTGAGGTTTTCGTCGGCCTGCTTGAAAAGCGGTTCGCTGTAAGTGCCCTGAGGCATATTTTTTACTTTTTCGACCATTTTTCTGGCCTGTTCGATAGCGGATTCGGCGTCTTTGCGAAGCTTGGAAGACGACTTGATATCGCGGAATATATTGCGGCGGATTTTGCCGCCGTAAGTCTGGCCGCTTGTTACCAGCGCCGCTTCTTTAGTGTCGAATTCGATCGGCAGGAAGCGGTCTTCCGGAACCGGTTTATATTTGATAGCGACCTGCTTTTGCTGAGGCGCCCCGCCCTTAGGTGGAGCGGGAGGTTTTGGCGCGGCGGCGGGAGCGGGCGCTGCCGCCGGCGGAGGCGCGGCGGCCGGGGCCGGCGCGGTGCGCGAAGCTTCCTGGACGTCGGCGTTTTCTTCGCCTCCTTCGGCGCCTTCTTCGGTGGAGCCTTCAGTGGTTTCTTCTGCTTTTTTGCCGCAGCCTTCGATGAAAAGGCCGAAGATTAAAGCCGCTATTATTAGCAGCGCGAGGTATTTTTTAAACATTATTGCGCCCCTCTGAAAAACGTGGTAAGGGTAAGTTCCAGTTTCATGGTGTCGTCCTGGGTTATAAGGCTTTTTATTTTAAACCCGCCCTCGACGACTTTTATTATAGCTTTCCAAACGGTGGTGCTTTCGGGACGTTTTAACTGTATAGAGTTTTCCAGGTGCCATAAAAATTCCAGTATTTTTGAATATTCGCCTTCGAGGTCGAGAGTGAAGTAAAATTCGGTAAAATCTTTTTTAATGTTTCCTCTGAGGTCTTTATTTTCTATTGGAGTGAAAGTGGGTATCTTTACCTTAAGGTCCGAAGCCAGTATTTCTATTTTTTTGATCAACTCGGGCCAGACGTCTATCGGCGGAAGATTTACGAGAGTTT
>JAKPTH010000657.1 GCA_029571125.1 bacterium | reverse complement strand
ACTGCCCGAAGTTTTATCTATAACCGAAATCAACAACCTGCTTGGCGCCCCTGACCATTCCAACAGCCTGGGCCTTCGCGACAAGGCCATGTTCGAACTTTTATACGCCAGCGGCCTGCGCGTATCAGAACTGCTATCCATCGAATCGGCCGACCTCAATTTCGAGCTGGGATACCTCAGGGTATTCGGAAAAGGCTCGAAAGAACGCATAGTGCCCGTAGGCAGCATAGCGCTGGAGTGGTGCCGCAAATATATAAACGAGTCTCGGCCGCAGCTTATAACCGAAAACGCCCGCACGTCGCTGATGTTCCTGAACCGCGACGGGCATTCGCTTTCAAGGCAGGGCTTCTGGAAAATAATCAAACACTACGCGAAAAAAGCCGGCATAACTAAAAAAATATCGCCGCACGTCATCCGCCACTCTTTTGCGACACACCTGCTCGAAAACGACGCCGACCTGAGGGCCGTTCAGGAAATGCTCGGCCACTCGGACATTTCAACCACGCAGATATACACTCACGTATCAAATAAAATGCTCAGGGATGTTTATAAACGCACCCACCCGCGCTCGGAATTAGAAGAAAACGATAAAGATAAAATTAAATAATTACCGATAATTATATATGACGGCATAAATTTTAATGGCGGCCTTAAGATTAATAAAACGATTTTCACGGCAGCGTACATTTTTAGGGATTTATAATATTGATAAGCAAATCTAAAATATACAGAAAATTGAATATTAGAAGAAAATGTTTAACATTCGCGGCCGCGCTTATATTCGCCGCATTGAACTTGTTCGCGCCTCTTTCCAGCTGCGAAGCTTTCACCATGAAACTTTTCGGCGGCTCTTCGGACCGGGCCGGGGAAACTTCTAAAAAAATCGAAACGCCGACGGCCGATGCAGCTGCCGCAGTAAAAGCGCCCGAAAAAACCGAAACGCAAAAAACTTCGGAGATAACTCTTGCCTCGGCGCCCGGCGAAACCGCCGAAGTGTCCGAAGCGCAACAGTTCACGCAGGCCGAGCTCGATATCATAAATAAAATAAGACAGAGAGAAGAAGAAGAAAAAGCCAGAATAATAACCAATTCGCATACCATGCAGCAGCAACAGCAGCAGCAGAACGCTCTCACGCCGTTTTCGGCGCCCGCCGAAAGGCCCCGCGGCTCGAGACCGCAGCGCCCTTATAAGCCGCTGGAAATAACCGGCGAAAAGGTATTCATATTAGACGACGTTTCCGTAAAGGGCGATTTTTCAAGGTTCGCGGCAGATAACTTCGGGTCTTACCCCGGCTTTAAGTATTCGTCCGAACTCAGGCTCAATATAGACGGAAATATAGCCGATAATATAAGGGTTTCAGCCAATCTCGACGACACCAATATCAGCCAGGAAACTAAAAAAGTGACGCTCTATATCGACGGCCGTTACTGGAACTTCACCCTCGGCGATTTCACCACTTCGTTCAACGACACCGAATTCACTTTATATAATAAAAAACTCAAAGGCGTCGAAGCGGTCGGAACGCTTTCCGACGGCAAATACCAGATAAAAGCCATAGCATCGCGTTCCGAAGGAAAATCGCAGGCCGACGTTTTTACGGGCGGCGGAATGCAGTCGGAATATCAGCTCTCCCAGAGACCGGTAGTGCAGAACTCCGAAAAAGTTACCCTGGACGGACGCCTTCTTAAAAAAGGAAGCGATTATACCATCGATTACGAAGACGGCTCTATCATAGTTAAACCCCATCTGCTGCCTCTCGAACCCAGAAACCGCGTCAACGTTGAATATGAATATTTCGAAAACGGAAAACTGTTCAGAAGAACCTTAGTAGGCGTGCGCGGCACTGCCGAATTTAAAAATCTCAATAAAATAGGCTTCAGCGTAATAAGGGAAGAAGACGACAAAGGCTCGGTCAAAGGCGTTTCGGATACCGAAATCCAGGTCAAACCGACCTCTTCGACCATTTACGGATTCGATTATAAACTAAACCCCGCTTCTAATTTAAAACTCGACGGCGAGGCGGCGCTTTCGGTGCTCGACCGCAACACGCTTTCCAACGAAAAAGAAGAAGACACCAATCTCAACGCCGGCGCTTTTTATACGAAAGCCTCCTACAGCGCTAAAAAATATGCGCTCAATCTCAAGAAGCAGAAAATGGGCGAAAATTTCATATCCATAGGCAAAAACAGACTGGATATCGACGAAGACAGAAACGAGGCCGTGCTTAAACTGACGCCGCTCGACTGCCTGAACTTTCAATTCGATTACGAAGACAGCAAAAGGGCGTCCATAAACGATCCCGACCTGCCTTCGAGCGTCAACAGCAGAGTAAATTTAAACAATAAAGCGCTCAGGACATTTTCGACGTATTATTTCAGAGACAAAAAATCGTCCGCCGATTTTTCAACCTACGAGCGTCTTAAAAGAAACGACTCGAGCATGCTCGATTATCACGAACAGATTTATCAGGGCGAACTCAAAAACGAACATAATAAAACCACGGAAAGACTCAGGTACAATTTAAGGACCATCAGCTCCAAATATGATCTTACCAGAAAACAAAACGAATACACCCAGAATTTAGGCGTTTCGTCGAGCGCATGGGATAAACTTAATTATTCGCTTGAATTTTCCAATATAAAAACCGACGCCGGCCAGAACGAAGACCTGATATCCAATATCAAAAATTACTCGCTGGACGTAACTTCTAACATAACCAAAAAATTATCGCTTAATACCGTATTTTTGTCCCGCGTCGAAAATAACTTGCAGACCAACAGAACCGATAACCTTACGGCCGCCGACGCCAAGCTCAGATATAACCCTTCTAAAAAAGTGCAGGGCCAGTTAAGATATAAAGAAAGCCATTCAAAAAAATTCCTCCTCGATAAATCCTATAACGAAAAAGTCCTGCAGTTAAAAGAAGGCGTCACTAACGAAGATAATTACATAACGGTCGAAGAACCTGTAACCACAAAGACTGGATCGTTTCTGGTGGACCTGATGCCGTCGGCTAAAATGCGCTCACAACTCCAGTATCAGTTTAAAAACCTCGTCAATATAAACACAAGGGCGCGCATGTCGGTTTCCGACTCGGCCATGATGGAATTCAAATACGCACCCAACCGCATGCTTTCTTCCATATACAGGATAATGAACTCCAAAAACACCCAGAACGTCGGCGAATTAATGGCAAGCCGCAACTTAAACCATAATCTCGAATTGAGAAAAACGATAAACGTTAAAACCGCGCTGATATCTAACCTCGAAGTCGATTATAAGACCGACGTTTTCAGGCCGCTCGAAAATACCGATACATACAGCCAGGGCCTTAGGTTCGAAAAAGACCTGAGCGCCGCGCTCAGCGTCAGCTCGGGCCTGGCATACGCTAAAATCAACCGTATAGCGCCTTTTTACGATTCAAACAAGGTGTCGCTGTTAAGCGGCTTCCGCCTGATTCCAAAACGCTTTAAAATGACGCTGCGCTCCAATCTCGACTATTCCATAGAAGACGACGACGTCACTAAAAGAAGCCGCACCATACTCGATAATTTCCTGGATTACGACCTGGGCGGAGATACCGAGCTGTCGGCCAATTATAAATTCGTCAATTCGGGAAAAACCTCGTACGAAGAAGGATATAAAGCGCGCATCGGAAAAATGACGCTTACTAAAAGATTCTAATCCCCGAACGCCATAAAGCTCTTCAGCTTTTCATAAATCAACGGTTTATAGACGGCGCGCCCTTTAAATTTTAATTTACATATTCGGGCCTTTATGCTATAATTTAAAATGCATATTATAGAGTATATGTATTTTATATGAGCTTTTTAATATTTAAAAACCTTAAAATTAAAACCATTCTAATAGCTTCTTTCGTCATTCTTTTCATAATAATGGCCACTGCCGCTATTTATTTCGTCCAGGCCAGCGTCCGCTTAAAATGTATCGACGACGCTAAAATACAGGCTCATAGAGTTCTAGACCGCAATCTCGCTGCGCACGAATATTTTTCTAAAGTGCTCAAACCCGCCGTCTTTAAATTGATCGAAAAAACCGTGGACAAAGATTACTTCGACCATTCATGGATGTCGTCCACTTACGTAAATAAAGAAGTCCATAAAATAATGCAGGGCATGAATCCGAAAAATTCCGATTATTATTATAAAGAATGCGCGGTCAACGCCAGAAACCCCGAAAACGAGGCGGACTCTTTCGAAGCTTCTTTTATCGCCGAAACCAACCGCGATAAATCCCTGATCTTAAAATCCGAAATCAAAGAGTACGGCGGAAAACCGTATATGGTTTTTCTGAGGCGCGGCGAAGTCATGGACGAATCATGCATGCGCTGTCACAGCAAGCCCGAGGCAGCCCCCGGCGATATGATCAAATCGTACGGTAGCGTTAAAGGATTCGAAAAACCTTCTGGAAGCGTAATATCGGCAATTTCAATAAGAATACCGCTGGACGCCGCTTTCGCCGAAACGTCCAGATTCGTTAAAACACTTTCGGGCATAATGATATTGGAATTTTTAGCGCTCTTCCTCTCCATTTATCTGATCTTTAAATATTTCGTAATCGATCAGATAGAAAAATTCAAGGCAAAAACCGATCTCATAGCTTCTGACGAAAGCACGCTCGGCTCTACCGTTTCCACGGCGGCAGGCTCCGAATTCAACGCTCTAGCGGATTCTTTCAATCACATGTCGTCCAACTTAAAGAATTTAAAAGACACTCTGGAGCAAAGAATTCAACAGCGCACCATTGAGCTCGAAAGGCTGAATAAAACCAAGGACAAATTCTTTTCTATAATAGCGCACGATTTGAAAAACCAGTTCAATTATATAATAGGCTTTTCCGATATGATCAAAAACGCCAGCGAAGATTTGAGCGATTCTGAAAAAAAGCAATATATATCTTATATAAACGACTCCATCAGAAGCGCTTTTCATTTGCTGTCAAACCTTCTGACATGGTCGCAAACTCAAACTAACGCTATAGTTTTTAACCCTGAAAAAATAAATTTGAAAGACCTCGCCGTTAAATCGGTTTCGGAAATACAGTCTATCGCCGATCAAAAAAATATTAAAATAATACTTAAAGCCGACGAAAAAACCGAAACGGAGCTGGACGTAAATATGATATTGACGGTGCTGAGAAATTTGCTCGCTAACGCCGTAAAATATTCATACCTGGGCGGAGAAGTGGAACTATGCGCCGAAGATAAAGGCGGATTCGTTGAATTTTCGGTAAAGGATTCCGGAACCGGAATGCCGGCTAAATTCATTGAAAACCTTTTCATACTGGGCGAAAACATTTCAAAAGATGGGACCGCTAAAGAAAGAGGGACCGGCCTGGGCCTCATGCTGTGCAAAGAGTTCGTGGATAAGCATAACGGAAAAATATCCGTGGCCAGCGAACCCGAAAAAGGAAGCACCTTCACATTCACGCTGCCAAAAAAATAACGCGGACGCATTTTATAAAAAACGGTCCGCGGTTTATATAATTTGTTTATTGCGTTTTAAAAGCGCCGGCGGATTAATGCGCCGTATTAAGTTCAGTGGCCTTTAAGCGCTTCAGCGACCAGTTCGCGCACTTTTTGAGAAACGTCGCCGGCCGCGAGCTCTATGGCGAAAAGTATCTGCTCCTTAAGCTCTCCCGATGCGCCTTTTTTAAGATGAGCGATAAGCATTTTTATCGCCTTGATGCGCTCGGATTCTTTTTTGGAGCCTATTTCGGTCATGAGTATGGGCACCGGCTTGAGATTGTTTATATCGATTTCGATGTCTTTTTCGGTAAAAACCTCCGCGGGCTGGCCTTTGGCGCCTTTTTTCATATCGGCCCTGGCGCTGGTTATTTTTCTGAGGCGCTCTTTTTCTTTTTCTTCTTCGGCCTGCATATCGATGGTTATTTCGGTTCCGGAATCGACGATTTCAGCCTCTTCCACGTGGTGGCCCGAGTCGAATTTATCTATTATCTGCCTTATGAAATTAGCTTTCTGCGAAGGCAGAGTGTCGATAATTTCTTTAAGCTTGTAATAATTGCTTTCATTGGTCTTTTTCTGTATGCCAAGAACGCCTATCTTAAAAATTTCAGGGTCTTCTTCGTTATAAAAAATGGCCATGGCCATTTCCATGGACTTGTCATCGGGTATCTTTAAAATAGAGCGGGCCGCTATGAAACGATACTCGCGCTCGTCGGCGTTGAGCATCTTATCAAGTATTTGTTTAGACTTTTCGTAATCGTTCGCCCATAGCGCCGCTATGGCGGAAGACTGCACTTCTTTATCAGGATGCCTTATGAACTGCGGTATTATATTTACCAGGTTTTTGTCTTTTATATAAAAAAGCGCGTCCAGCGCGGCCGAAATATGTTTGGGATTCGGCGATTTGAGATACCTGGCGATGCCGCTTAAAAACGGCTGGCCGCCGTATTTGCCCACGAGCCTTAAATACCATCCGGCCACGTCGGGATTGGCTTCGGCGCCGGCGAGCTCGGCTATCTTGGAAACGACCACGTTATCGAGAAGATCGTAATCGCCTTCTTCGAAAACGCGTGAAAGTTCGGCTATCTTTTTATCTTCGGGAAGTTTCGATAATTTCTGCAAAAGTTCGGAATCCGAAATATCCACGCGCGCGTTTGAAACCGGCGGCGCTACAGGCTCGGGCCTGGTTTGAACCGGATCGGCGGCTGGCGGCGTATCGATCGAAATTCCGCCCGTTTTAGGCGCCACGGGTTCCGCCGGGCGAACGGTTCTAAGAGGATCGGGCTGGGTAACGGGCGGCTTCTGGACCGGCGGAGGCGCCTGCGGCGCGGCGGCCTGCTGCGGGGCCGTACCGGGCGAACCGCCCCTGATTTTAATTGCGTCGATAGCTTTTTTAACGAAATATCTAACCGTCTGGTTGGTCGAATTCAACTGTTTTTCAAGATGAGGCAAAGCGGAAGCGTCGCCGGCCTGGGCCAGTATGCGCGCCGCCTTGATTTTGCTGTCATCGATATCCGATTCGAGTTCAAATATAATTTCTTCTAAACTTACGCTCATATTGTCAACATCCAATCAATTTTTTTTGTTTTGTCAACCTATATTGCGTTAATATTCAACGCATTTGCTTGCCCTTCGAAGCCGCCGGGAGGGGCGTTACGTTTTAAAATCAGCGGCATAGCCTTTACGGCGGCTTTTTTTCCCGCTTCGATTATATCGGCGATCCTTGAAAACGCCCAGAAGCCTATATCGCCGAAATCGGGCTCGATAAGAATATCAGGTTCTTTTTTCTGCGCCTGGAGCAATTTTTCGCCCATCATTATTATGCTCTGAGCCGAAACATGAAGTATATGCCGCGGTTGCTTTATCATATTGGCGTAACCCACGCTCACGCCTATCAATGTGCCGCCGTTAAGCCTTTTTCTTATAATGCCGGCCGGAAGGGGCATCAAAACCCCGCCGTCGATATACGTCGCGCCCGAATATTGGTAAGGCGGAAAAAGCATGGGCACCGCCGCCGAAGCCATAAGCGCGTCAACTATATCGCCTGAATTGAATATCACAGGCCTGCCCTTATTAATATCGGCGCAAACTACGCAAACGTTAGTTTTAAGTTGCTCCAGCCGCCTCAAGCCGAGGTCGCGCCGGAAAACTTTTTTTAAAAATTTCTTTAATTTTGCTCCCCTGTTGAGGCTTACAAATGGGATTCTTTTGTCGAATATGACTTCGGAAGAGATTTCGCAGGCCGCTTCCGCCATGGCCTTAAGGTTCATGCCGCCCGCGTACAGGCACGCGACTATGGCGCCCATGGAAGAGCCGCTCAGCATGTTTACCGTTACGCCGTTTTTAACGAGTTCGGATATCACGCCGATATGAGCGAAACCCCGCACTGCGCCCGAACCGAGAGCCAGACCGGCGGAAACGCGCGGCATCGAGTCCGCGGAGCTTTTTTCGGCCGCATCCGTCCGCGGGTTTACGCTTTTAAATTTTATTATATTACCGCTTTCGTTGTAAACCATGGTTTTTCCGCCCGTAATTTCTTTACGCCGGAATTATCCGCGGCGCGTTTTAATAAACCGTATTTCAAAAACCGCTCAGTTGGTAAGCTGGGTGAACGAATAACCGCCCAGCGTCGTTTTCCATACGTCAAACCTGCTTCCGCTGATGGGTTTTTGAAGAAATAAAACCGTCTTGCCGTCGTTGGAAACGGCTGGCTGGTTGAAATAATAATACGTAGAAAAATTTTTTACCACGTTGATGGCCTTGCTGTTTAAATAAGCCCTTTCCATTCTTACGGAAGATCCGGTCCTTCCGTGCATATATATGAGCTCTTCCATGCCGCTTACGCTCTGGGCGTTAGACGCCAGAAACTCTGGATCGAAGACGTCGAGATTGGTTTCTACTAAAAATTCCTTTTCGACTTTGTCGGCCGCGGCGAGATCTACGTAATAAAGGCCCCAGTAGCCGTTAACCTTTTTCTGAAACATTACCAGATTGTTATCGGCCGAAACGGTTGGCTTGCGTTTCAGGGTTTCCGTCGAAGTTATTATTTTGAAGTTTTCGCCGCCGGCGTCCGACATGCATATCTGCGAATAGTTGGCGTCGGAACGGTCTATGGCCGAAAAAACTATGAACTGGCCGTTTTTAGAAAACGCCGCGTCTAAAAAATTGTAGCTCTGGTTCCTTAAAATATCTACCGGCGCCGTGTTTTCAAAATTCATTTTATAAACCCTGAAAGTGCCGCTTTTATTCGAAGAAAATAAAATGTCCTTTCCGAAGGAACAGCCCCTGACGCATATGTTTTCGTTAGAATCGTAAGTGAGCGCTATCTCGCCGGTAGCGGTGATTTCCCTGAGGTAAACGTTGACTTCGGAGCCTTTAGACCTGTTGAAATACATGAATTTGTTATCGGTAGTTACGCCGGCGTTGGAATGGTCTATTCCCTTATAGACGCTCTGCTCCTTCTGGGTCGATTTTATTTCGCTGAAGCAGCCCGACATAATGGGCATTACAAAAAAGACGCAAAACAATATCACAAAATCGGCATATTTAATTTTTTTAATATTTTCGTTAGCTTTCTTAATTATCGCGATCAATCTCATTATTTCTTTCCTATTCCGTTTATAGATTCGACGGCTTCGCCGGGCCCGATTAGCGTTAAAATCTTTAAATTTTCGTTTGATTTAAATATAAATCTTATCATAATTTACATTAAATGTCAAAATATACTTTGAGCGGATCCGGCCTATAATTTTTATTGCATAATGCGCTATATTTTGTTAAAATATCCGCATAAGCCGATGAAAGGTTCTTATGAAATCAAACAGCAGAAATTTTTTATTCATTGCCGCGCTTTTGCTTGCCGTATTCGCATCGGCCGGGCCCGCATACGCTTACCTGGACCCGGGCACCGTTTCTTATTTCCTTCAAATACTGATAGCCGGCCTGGTCGGGCTTTCCGTTACCATAAAGCTCTACTGGAACAATATCGTTTCGATATTCAAAAGCAAAACTCCCGCGGCGCCCCCCCAACCCGCCGAAAAAACCGGCGGCGCGGCTAAAGAAGAAGAAAAAAGTAAAGACGAGTAAGTGCCCGATATGATTTTATTTCATCCTTATCTTTTCGCCTCGCACCAGACGCTCTTCCTTCTTTCGCACAACATAACCGAAACGGCGCTTTCAAAAGCCTTATACCCTTTGCTGATAACGCTCGCGCTCACATTCGCGGCCGTCTCGTTTTTTTCGGCGCGGTCCTTCGACCGCTCTAAAACGGCGGCGGGCCTTTCTTTTTTCTGGCTCATGTTTTTTTCGTACGGCCCCGTCGAGCAATACGCCCTTTCATACGCCGCCTTCGCTTCCGGAGCATGGTTTTTTCCCCTATGGCTCGCTTTCGTTTATTTCGCCGTCAAGAAAATAACCGCCCTTCCCGTCGATTTCAATAAAGCCGGAACCGTTCTGAATTTCACCGCGGCCGCTTTGATTATAATGCCGGCTTTAAATATAGCGGGGCATTATTACGCCGTATCGGTAAAGATAAACGAAACGCCCGGCGGCAAATATCACACGGCGAGCATGAATTCGGACGAAATTAAATTGTCCGGACGCCCCGACATCTATCACATAGTCCTCGACGGCTACGCCCGGACGGATATTTTAAAAGACATATACGGATACGACAACTCGGATTTCATAAATTATCTTAAAAGCAAAGGATTTTACGTAGCCGAAAAAAGCTACGCCAATTACGCCACTTTTACGGCCCATTCAGTGGCGTCCTATTTGAACTACGATCATTATTCCAATATATTCGGGGATTCTTATAAAGATTACAGGCCGCTGGACAAGCTCACCGAATTAATCCAGCGCAACGCCGCGGCTAAATTTTTGAGAAGTTACGGATACTCGTTCGTTTCGTATTATATAATCGACGGCGTCATTTACACGGCCGATATACTCCTGAAACCTGACGTTTTCCGCCGCGGCGCGGCCGGCGAGATATATTTCGACCCGTTTTACAATATGCTCATCAATAAAACGCCGCTGGCTTTATTATTCAAAAATTTTTCAAAGGAATTCGACTTCAGCCTCAGCGAAGGGATAAGGGCGCTCAGCTCATATATGTTCGAAAGCATAAAGGACATGAACGGGTTCAAAAAACCTATATTCGTTTATGCGCATTTTCCCCTGCCGCACCCGCCTTTCGTCTTCGATGAAAACGGCGGAAGCTTCGCCGGCTGGAAGTTTTTTTCGAACCCGTTCGGCGACGCCGACGTGCTGGTAACCGGAGACCGCGACAGGGAAAATTACCGCAAATTTTACCTGAACCAGCTTAAATACGCCACGCTGAAAACGCGCGAAATGATAGAGGCGATAATTAAAAATTCCAAGGAGCCGCCGGTGATAATACTCCAGTCCGACCACGGCCCCGGCTCTAATTTCAGCTTCAACGACCCGCGGGCGGCCGGGGCGCGCGGCCTGCGCGAGCGCTACGCAATACTCAACGCATATTACGCCGGAAAAGCCACCGACGAAAAAAATACGCCGGGCCTCCACCAGAAAGTGACGCCGGTGAACACATACAGGATAATCTTTAACGCGCTGTTCGGCTCGAACATGCCGATGCTGCCCGATAAATGCTTTTACGCGCCGGTGAACCGGCCTTACGATTTTTGCGAAATTGAAACAGATTGACTTTATTGCATTATCGCAATATTCTTTTTCATGATAAGAATGTTTTTTTCGTTTTCACGGCGGTACTCCACGCCGTCCATTATCTTTCTGACAAGATAAACGCCGAGCCCGCCTATCTGACGCTCTTCGAGCGGCTTTTCTATATCGGGCTCCGGCAGCCTCAAAGGATTGAACTGCCAGCCGTCGTCTTCTATTTCTATGTGTAAAAAGGATTGGTTAAGGCCCGCGCGCACAATTATTTCGTGAGTGTCGCGGTCTTTGAATGCGTATGAAATTACGTTGGTGAGGATTTCATCTACGGCGAGCTTGACGTTATTGACGGACTTCTGCGGCATTTTATTCGCCGCGCAAAACACGCCTATCTTTTCGCGAAGTTCCGCAATCGCGCTTATATCGTTTTTAATTTTTACGATTAAATTCTCGACGCTTTTCATATAAACCGCTTAACCGCGCTTCCGGCCGCCGCATGCCCGTATATTTTTTTAACCGCGGCCGGCTTTAGTATATAGCAATTTTATAATTCTGTCAATTATAAAATTGATTCGAATTGTAAATCGGCACGGTGAGGCTTATATTATTTGTTTCTGGCGTTTCTGACGGCTTCGGCGCCGATAAGGCTGACTGCCGCGTAAGGCGCTATCTGCTTTATGCAGTAAGAAAAGCTTTTGTCCGAAGCGCGCGGAATATAAATCATGTCGCCGTCCTGGATTTCAGGGTTCAAAGCGGCGGGGCGGCCGAGGTTATATTCGAACTGAATGGTGCGCTCCGGCATTTTTCTGACGATTTTTAATAACTTGCCGGTCTTGCCGGAAAGCTCTATTTTATCGTCTATTAATTTCTTGAGCCCCTGCGTTTTATCGTAAGCGAAAAGGCCCGGATTTTTAACGGAACCCAGTATATAAACGCGGCCTTTTATATTGTCGGCCTTGCTGAAGTAAAGAAGGTCGTTGCTGCACAGCTTCAGATTAAGCAGTATCCGGTTCTGCAGGACTTTATCATAATCGGAAAGGTCGATGGTAAATACGGTGCCGCCCTGCCTTATTATATCGCATCTGACGCTCTGGTTTTTAATGTTTTCCAGCCCCGCCTGCGGAAGTATCGAAAGAAGCGTCATCTCGTTTTTAAAATCGTGCCGCCCGGGATTCGATATGTCGCCGAGCAGGTAAACGAAGTTATTGTTATATTCGCTTATGATAACGTTGACTATGGGATTGGAAATATAGCGCGCAAGACGGTTGGTAATGACCGCCGCAAGCTCTTCGCGGCTCAAGCCGGCGGCCGGTATCGTGCCTATTATCGGCATCGACATTTTGCCGTCGGGGCCTATCCTATAATTATCCGCGTATTCGGGATTCTCATATACGAAAACCTTTATAAGATCGCCGGCGCCTATTATATATTCGCTTTTGACCGGATTCTGCATGAGCGCCGCCGCCGACTCGACGCCGAGCTGCTCTTCAACCCCGCCGCCCGCGCTTACGGCCCCGCTGGCCATCAGGCTGAATAAAAAGAAACCGGCTACCGATAAAGCCGGCATTATAAACGAAAACCGGCCGGCAATATTCCAAAAATCTGATTTATAAGATTTGAGTGCTTTTCTTAGTTCGCTCATAGTTATCAACCTTTTTAATTGAATTCCTTTAACAGGTCGGTTTCGTCGTTTAATTTCAATACGAAATTTTTGCATATGTTGATCATCGCCGAATTGGTGACCGGCTTTGAAACGTATTCGGCGGCGCCGAATTTCGACGCCTTAACCTGGCATTTGATTTTAGAGAGCACTATTACTGGTATCTGGGAAATTTCAAACGTGCTTTTTATCTGCTGCAATATCTCGAAGCCGTCCTGGGTTTTAAGGACCGGTTCTATGAAAATTATATCGGGGTTGCAATTTATTATATCTATAACCGTGTTTTTTCCGGAGGACAGTATGGAGACGTTGAACGTGCAGTTTAAAACCGGCTGTATCTCAACTAAAATCTCCTTTATTTTATCGCACGCCGCTTTTTCCTCGTCGAGCACCACTACGTTTATTATAACGCTTTCGCCGCTTTTTTTCTCGCTTATCCTTATGGCGCCTTCGGCGAAAGGATCGGCCGATAAAAGCTTCATCATCTCTTCCGAAAAGCTGGATATCTCATGCTCCGCTTCGGCCATGGAGGAAAGGTCGAAGCTGTCGGCGATATTGACGTTGAGCATAAGCGCCGCGCCCTCGCCTTCCCTGGAATTAAGCTCCAGGCTTGCGTTTATTTCCTGCAGGAATTTATGTATTATTATAAGGCCGCTTCTGGAATCGCTTTCATTCAACTCGATCGAAAGCTTCCCGCCCGAAAAATAATTGTCTATAAGCCCCTGGTCGAACCCGCCGCCGTGGTCTAAAAATTCCACCTGCAGCGCGCGTTTCTGTTCGTCCACAAGCGTCGTTATTACGATTTCGTCTTCGGCCCCGCTGAATTTGAGGCTGTTATCGAGCAAATTAAGCAATATGCAATATAACTTATATTTATCGGCTTTCACTAAAATAGGGTTCTTATAAAACCGCGTCGATATATTGACGCTCTTCTTTTTAAATTTCGAATAAAGCGAGCATAAAGCGGTAAACATAAGCTCGTTGAAATCGAATTCCGTTTCCATCACGAAACCCGGGTCGAATTCAGGCGAAAGATAAGACTGGAGATACGAAACGAGCTCGGCGTTGAACTTCAAAACGGAAAGCGCCGTGGAGGAATTTATCACGCACGAACGGCCCATGGCCAGCGGAGACATTTCGGCGATATCCGATATAGCTTCGAGCGGTATCTTGGTCTCATGGAACACTATCGATTCAAGTATCCTTCTCCTGATTACCTCTTTTTTAGTTTCGATGCTTTCGCTTTCGAGCCTGTTTTTAATTTCGCCCAGCTTTGAAACGCTTTCGTGTATGCGTTCGAAAATACCGCCGTTGTTATCTTTCATTGAATATCACACCCAGTACATATAGATTGGAGCTTTTCGCGTAGCTTTCAAACGCGGCTATTTCTTCCCTGAAATCATCGGTGGAAGTAATCTTTTCAACGTCGATAACCAGCGCTACGTTTCTTATATAACCGGTGATCGCCTGAAAATCGCTTGAAATGCTGAAAGCCGGACAATCGGCAATGACGAGGCCGAATTTTTCCGATACCTCTTTTATAAACTCGCCGCAAACCGGCGACGACATTACTTTTTGAACGTTAGGCGGAAGCACGCCCGTGGATATGATTTTAAGCTCGTCTATCGCGGTTGCGGATATCACTTCTTCATAGGGCGTTTCGCCTATTATTATATCGGTCAACCCGTTGCGGCTGGATACCTTATAATAGTCGCTGACCGGAAGGCCGGTGGTCTTGTAATTAACGTCTACAACCAGCGTCTGCTGGCCGCTCAGCGCCGATGAAACGCCTATGTTGGCCGAAAGCAGCGTCTTTCCTTCGGAAGGGTTGAGGCTGGTTATCCCGACGGCATTGCCGGTATTTTTATCCAGCTGGCTGGTGATATTGTTCCTTATTATATTGACGTGCCTCGACTGCTTGGAATCTTTCTGATGATAATTAAAGCAGGCGGCGGAAAAAGAGGAATCCTCGAAGTTAAAAGGCCCGCTCTTGTTAATATGGCCGAGCACCCTGTATTTAAATTCATCGCTTACGACGCTTTTGTAATTGGAAAGCTTCTGGTTTTCTTTTATGAGCTGAACCCTCGATTCCACTTTAAACGACATTAAAAATAAAACCAGCGCTATCAACGCGGCCGAAAGTTCGAAATAGGCCACGTTAAGCCGGGCGCCGGCCGCGGACTCTATTATCGACGGCATGCTTCCGGAAAGGCCCGTCTGGGATATCCTGGTATCGTCTATCTGCTTGTTGATGGCCGAAAGTATATTTTCTATCTTGGAAAGCTCGACTTCATACGCCTTTACCTGCGCCTTTTTCTTTGGATACGATTTAATCTGGCTTTCACACTGGCCTATAAGTGCCGCATATGCGTTCCTTTTAGTCTTAAGCAGCTCGAGCGCCTGCTCGTTTCTGCCATGGGCCGGAACCGCCTTGCTCTGCTGAACGGGCATATCGGTTTTATAGGTTATTTTATTGCGGAGTATCTCCAGCATGGCCGATTCGTTTTTAACCAGAGGGTGGGCGTCGGTATATTTTCTTTTCAAAACAGCCAGCTTTATTTCACTGTCGCGTATCTTCCTTTTAAGATCGTAATTTTCCTCGCTGTCTTCCATCTGCGACGAAGGCGCCGCCGAAACGCCGAATGCCGGCGAGGACGGTTTGGGCTTATAGGTGAGGTTGCGCTCGGCCAGTTTCTCAGCTATGCTTATTTCGGTGTTTATCTTCGAAAGCTCGCCGTTATACTGGGAATACTGCGCCGAAAGCATTGCGTAATCGTTTTCCAGATTTACTATATTTTCCATGGCGCAGAACTTTTCATAGCGGGCGTTGACCGACGATAACATTTTTTCGGCTTCGAGCTGCTTCATGTAAAGCATCTGAAGCGTTTTGCTGGTTATATCGTTAAGCTTCGACGAATAATCGGAAATATAAGCTTCGACTATCGCGTTGACTATCTTGACGGCGTAATCTTTAGAACGGTCGAAATACTCGAGCTCGAAAATCATCGACTCGCTGTCGTACCTGTAAGAAAGATTCCTTTTAATTTTAGCGGCCATGCCGTCGTCGAGTTTTACTTCCTTTGTGCCGCTTAAATGCAGAACGCTTTTCAATGCCGATTTGATCACTTCGTGGCTCTGCATCACTTTAAATTCCGAAGAGGCTATGATTTTCTTAAATCCCGCCGTTTCCTTTTCGGCCGGAAGCCCTATTAAAACCGAAGCCCTATACGATAATTTATTGACGAAAATAACCGTAAATATTATAAAAGCAGCCAGCAGCGCGATTCTTATAATACTGGCGCGCGCCATCTTGTTTTTTAATTTCTTTAAAATCGAATTCATTACTTCATCCTTAAACTTTAATGACGCTTTTTAGACCGATATCGCAAAACCGTCATAATTTAGTATCGCGGTTGTTAAAACTTAATATGACTCATCATTATTCATATCGGTATCAGGCAGGAAAAAATTACTTGATTTTAATCATTTGTTATGATATTATTTTATCCGAAATGTTAAGAAGTGTTTATAAGTCTTCCGGGAGTGAAATAAATGACAGATTCCGAAAACAATTCCAAAAACATGCCGCAGGACGGCGGCGCGGGCGATCAACTAAAAAAAGTCCAGCAGCAGCTTGTTCAGAAGGATAATTTAATAAGGCTATTACAGGCCCAGCTTAAAAAGCAGAAAGACTCTCCGGCCGATTCTTCTTCCGCTGACCATTCGGTTATTCTCGCCAATTTAGAAGACGAAATAAAAAAACTCTCCGGCGAATTAAAAGAAAAAGATTCGGAAATAAGCTCTTTCAAACGCGACAGGGAGGAACTCGGCGCCAAGTATTCCGAGCTCGAAAGCGAATTCAACGCCCTTAAAAAGCAGTTCGAAATAGTCTCCGAAAAACATTCGGACGCTATCGGCGAAAGCGAATCTAAATTAACCGAAGAGCTTAACGATAAAATATCCTCTCTCAACGAAGCTTTAAGAAAAAAAGACGAAGAAATTCAAAAAATAAAATATAAACTCGAAAGCGAGATAGCGTCTTCGGCTAAACTTAAAGAGGCGCTTAACGAAAACGAGATAAAACTCAAGCAGTCCCAGCTCGAAACGGGATCCCCCGACGCCGGATACGCTACCGCGTCCAAAATAATAGAAAAGCATATCAAGGGCGGCAAATATCTGCCCGAAGAATATACCAAAATGATCGACCTTTTAAGCGGAGTGAGCCATGAAATGGCAAAAACTATCGACGACAAAGAAAAGGAGATCGAAAAACTTCTGTCCAAGCTTAAAAAGCTCGAATCCAGCGATTCTCAATACGGCTCGCTGGCCGAACAGAACAAGCAGCTCGAAGAAAAGGTAAAATATTTAAAAACCATATCCGAAAGCCACGTCAACGAAAATTATTCGCAGTTCAAAGTCCTGGTCAACCACATAATCCAGATACTCGACGAATTTTACGAAGCTTTCAATCTCCTCAACAACAACGATATGGCCGGCTTTAAAACAAAAGCCACCGCGGTTTTTGAAATGCTGAAAAGCTCGCTCAAAACGGTGAGCGTATTCCCTATAGCCACTATAGGCGAAAAATTCAACCCGAAACTGCACGAAGTGATCGAATTCGTCCGCTCAAAAGAGCACGAAGACGACACAATAGTGGACGAAGCTTTAAAAGGCTACACGCTCAACGACGAACTGCTCAGATCGGCGCGCGTCAAGGTAATTAAAAACAGATTCAAATGCTCCGCCTGCGGCAATATCTCGAGAGTGGGCTCGCAGTTCTGCGATTCGTGCGGCAATAAACTCGAAACGCTGAGCGTCCCCTACAAAGATATCAAAAACACCAGCACGCTCTACTTTCAGACCGGAAAAATATTCGAAGAAAAGAATATGCTCGAAAAAGCCCGCGAATATTATCAGCAGGCCGTAACGCTCGAACCGCTGCAGTACCAGTACTTATACCATCTGGCCCGCGTTCTGGAAATGCTCGGCGATTATGAAAACTCGATAGCGTGCTTCAAAAAAGTTTCCGAAACCGACCCGCACTACGAAGAAGTATGCCATCACATTAAAAATATAGAAATCAAAATGAATATCATCAACGGAATCAAAAATATAGTTACTTATAAATAATTTTATCGGTAACTCCGCGGGAGTAGATCAGTGGTAGATTAGCAGCTTCCCAAGCTGCCTGTCGCGGGTTCAAATCCCGTCTCCCGCTTATAACTTATTAAAAAACCCGCCTTCCGGCGGGCTTTTTTTATTTATAACAAAAAGTATGTTTTTAGATAGCGGCGGCGCCGCGTTTCGATGAGTTATCTTAATTATTATTTTCCCGGCGGCGCGGCCTTCACTTCGGGATAGTCGAATACGTTCAATCCGCCCGCCGTCGCTATAAACACGGCGGTTTTTTCGCCAGCCACGGCGTTCACTTTATTCGACGCGAGCCCTTCGGACATGGTGTAATTTTCCCACTTGCCGTCGCCGTTGAAATAAGACATGCCTTTGGTCGTAGCTATCCACAGCGCGTCTTCTTCGTCTATATAAATAGATTTGATCCAGTTGGATATGAGCGGCGAATTGCCCTTCACTTTTTTATATCCTATGCCCGAAGCCGTTTTGGCTGGCATTTCCGAATCCGCCGAAAAGACCGACCAGTTCGAAAAATTTTTGCATCTGTTGATTCCCATGTTGGTGCCTATATACATGACGCCGTTGGAATTAATGGCTATCGCGAAAATGCTGTTTCCGGACATTTCGGTGTTTCCGGGCTCTTCTATCAAATCGCCGCTCGGCGTGGGTTTCATGGACGTGCCGCTCTTTGTGGCGAAACTGCCCGGGCCGCTTATGACTATGGCG
>JAKPTH010000601.1 GCA_029571125.1 bacterium | reverse complement strand
GTCAGCCATTCGATAACGTGCGCCCCTTCTTTTACTCCTCTTAAGCAAACAGGGCAATCGCCGGCGTTTTTGCCGTCTAACAGAGCTTTAGCGCCGGGCTCGTCGCATTTAATATATAATTCGACGCCGAATTTGAAATATCCGGCGCTTGCGGGATCGGCCGCCAGGGCTTTTTTTGCGCATAGATCGGTCTGGGCGGCGAAATAGCAGGCGTGAAAGCCGCGGGCGAGCGAATATAAAATGTCCGCAGCCGCGGGCTCGATGTGGTAAGCGTAAACGTAAGATTTTAAAGCGGGTTCGAGCATTGAAAGGCTGAGCAGCACGTCGCCGGCCAGAAGGGCCGCCAGTATGTCGCGCGGATCCGTTTCGAGCCTGCGCCTGATAACGGACATGCACTCCCTGGTTTTTGAAACCTGCCAGAGTGAAAAACATTTTAAATGCTCTAAAAAAGGCGTAATTTTATATTTTTTTTCCAGGACGGTTACGAGCTCTATTACGGCCGGATAGTCGCGCAGCTTGAAACCGGCTTCGGCCTGGTAAGAATAAAAATTGGCCGATTCGAATCCGTAAGCGAGCGCCAGGCGGCAGAAAATTTTTATCCACTCGTTTTCTTCAACGGAACGCAGCAAAAAGCAGAAATCGTCGAGGAACCAGTTCACTATCTGGTTAAAGTCGGCTTTATTGTTGAACCAGAGGGAAGTTACGGCCTCGGCTTCGGCGCGCTCGAGATGGAATAGTTCGCAGATGAGCGCCAGCGTGGAGTCTATGTCGCCTTCGAGAAACCATTTTTTATCGAGCTCTTCTATAAAGAGCGATGCGACGCTTTCGCGGTATTTTTCTATAAAAGCGCCTGAGTCTTGGGCGGCGGCCGGTTTTGCGAACAGCGCGGCCGGCTTTTTGGCGTCTTTTTCTTCGAGTCTTTTCGAGGCGCGTTCGCACGCCATTGAAAGTATCGAAGCGGCTTTAACTAAATCTTCGCCGCCGGCAGCGGTCATGTCTTCGGATAAGTAATTTAAATAAGGGTAGGCGCCTATTATCTGTGGCGTCATTCTTAAATGCCTTGCGATCATAGCCGCCAGGCTTAAATAAAAGTCCTTCCTTTCGGATATCTCTTTTTCGCTCATGTAGCAGCCTGAAAGAAACGAAAAATAATCGTCGAACCTGTTATTGAAAAATGCCGATCTCATATCGGAAAGTATTTCGTGCCAGGTGTTCTTATCCAAGGGTATTTTATTTTCTTTAATGCGTTCAGCGTTCATTATTTTATCTCCGTAATAGTTTTTAAGGCGGCGCCAGGCCGCCGCGTCGTTTAAAAGCCCCTGCAAGGGCTTCCGGCTAAAAATTAAGTGTATTATACAATAGCGGTAATATTAATTCAAGAAATATTTATTTCATTATAATGTGCGCATGAAATTAAAATGTGGTTCCTTTTCATTTTGAATGGGTAGTTATATGCGGGCGCCAGATAATTTTTCGGGGACGCGTTCGAAAATCCCTCCGGGATTTTCGCCGCTCGTGCTCGTCGCCTCTCGCCCATCCATGGGCTCCGGCGACTCCGCAACGCTCCTTCAAAATTTATCTGTCACCCGCTCTAACCTAAAAAAATTAATAAATATTTTTACCCACATTAAATGAAAAAGAACCTAAAATGTCAATAAATAAAAAAAGAAAAATGAAGTAATATTCAAAAAAACGAAAAAAAACAAAATAAAAACGATATATTTTGATTAAATTGCCTAAATTAAGAATTTACTTTTCCTTTAAACTGTGATATAATTTTTTTACTTTGATTTTAATGCCGACATAGCTCAATTGGTAGAGCACCGCACTTGTAATGCGGGGGTTGAGGGTTCGAGTCCCATTGTCGGCTTTAAAAAGAGATTCAGGTGGGATTCCCAAGTGGTCAAAGGGAACGGACTGTAAATCCGTCGACCTCCGGTCTTCGAAGGTTCAAATCCTTCTCCCACCATATTCTAACCTTAAGCCCACCTAGCTCAGATGGTAGAGCGTATCCTTGGTAAGGATAAGGTGATCGGTTCAATACCGATGGTGGGCTTTTTATCATAGGCAGTAGTTTAATTTTCAAGTAATTTTCCGTTAAATTAAGGAGGGCAATTTAAAATGGCAAAAGAAAAATTCGAAAGAAATAAGCCGCATCTTAACATAGGCACGATCGGACACGTTGATCATGGTAAAACCACGCTGACTTCAGCTATAACGAAAGTTCTCTCGCACATCGGCTTCGCCGAAGCGAA
>JAKPTH010000568.1 GCA_029571125.1 bacterium | reverse complement strand
TAAAAAAGCGCGCTTTTTTTCATTTTTAATCGCCTGCTTCATTCGAGCGGCAAAACCGTTCGACCGGCCTGGATTTAAGTTTCTCAAACAACCCGTTTTATCACGCAATACAGGCGTGCTAACCCGAATTCCGTTATATTTTGAAAACGTGCACGGAAAGAGGTTGAAAAATATAGCAATCTGGGCAATATTTATCTTCTATTATAATTATAGCACTTTTTTTATGAAAAGTAAAGACAATTTTAAACTGGCGGCATGGGTAAAAGCATTGCAGTTGTATTGAATTATTAATAAAAAAAAGCTATCCAGGTTATTAGACTGGATAGCTTTACAAGTTTATTTAAAGTTTTTGATTAAGTTTATTTTACGTTTCCGTTTTCTATATTTTCGAGCATCTGTTTAGCTTCTTTATTGCCGTTAAGTGCTTCGAATTTAAGAGCGTCAACAACGGGGCCGGAGCTTGCGGTAAGCGGTTTAGCTTTTATGCCGCGCGCTTCGAATACTTTTTTGATCGTTTCAGCGTTTATGCCTCTGTAAAATTCTTTATCGGCTGCTATTAAAGCGTTAACGCCGTCTGTGAATTTCTGGTTTTTAATGCCTTTTAAGTAATTTCTTGAAAAGTGCATTATTTTATCGGTAGCTTCAGCGCCGATAGCTTTTCTTAAATCCCACAGGCCGGCGCCGTAGATGTTGCTGTCGTAATGGACTTCGTTCTGGATATCTTCGGGATAGTGTGTTTTGTTGTCCATATTGCGCAGGAAGGGTTTATTCATTTTAGCTACTGCCCATTCGCCGACCATTGAATCTTCGGTCATCGTGCATGCGAGGTAATCGGAGAACGCTTCGTTTATAGCGCCGGATTCGCTTGAATAAGGCATATAAACCATGGCGTTGGTGACGGCGTGGCCGTATTCGTGGTAGATAACGCTTTCTTCTTTAGCGAGGTCGTTGAGTCTGTTGCCGTCGCCGAGGGCGATAGCGCCTTCCATGGGCGAGAAGAATGCGTTGTCGTATTTGGTGCCGTAGTGGACGGTGACTTTGATGGAGCGGTCGAGGCCGGTGAAGCCGTATTTAGCGACGAAATCATGAACTTTATTTGTGTGGTAGTAAGCGTTCACTTCGTCGAAGTGAGTGTCGTTAGCGTCGAAAACATAATTGCCGGCAGCGTTTAAAACGGCGGGAGCCGTGTCTTCGTTAACTACGGTAACCCATTTGCCTACGAGGCCTTTGCCGGGGTTTGTGAGATTGATGATAGGTTCGCTTATGACGTCGCCTTTCATCGGGTGGTACATGTAGATGGTTCCCTGAGGGTATTTAGGTTCGGTCTGTTCTTCTTTTTTAGCGTGGAACATGATGTCGAAGCATTCGATAACTTCGCCGTTAGCGGCGTTTATTACGAATACGAAATCGCCGAGAGGATCTTTGGAAGCGAGTTCCACTTTAACCGTTTCGAAAGCTATTTTATTTTTGCTGTAAATAACGTTAGCGGCTTTTGATTTGATTCTTTCGCCCTGGCATTTGATATGTTTTTTAGCTATTTCTAAAGCTTTATCGTGGCTTATTACGGTGGCTACGGAATTGACTTTGCCTATCGGAGAAAGTGCGTTATTGAGCATTACGACTTCGGATGCGTTGTTTATGTGAACAGAAACCTGCGAATCGAAAACTTTTTTATTTTTGTAGTAATGCGAGAAAAGTACGTGGGTAATATTATTGCTGGCGGATACGTTTTCAACCCTGAGGTCTCTGACTTCTACGCCGCTTATTAAATCGGAATTTTTTTCTAAGAATTTGATAGCGTCGGTAACGAGTTCGTTTTCGGATCTTTTGCTTTGTTTTGCAGAATAGGCGTTTACGTCGTTATTGATGACGTTTCTGATATTGCCGTCTTCGTCGAAGTTCACGCTGAATTTGTTGCCGTTGTCCGAATTGAATTTAGCGAATCTTAAAACGTTCGCGCTGTCGGCGTAAGCGTTTGTAAAAACAAGCGCTAAAGCAAGGATAAGAACGATAAAAAACAGTTTCTTCATACTATAATACCCTCCGTACTTATTTTGTATCTATATATTATATAACTTTACAGGCAGTCTGTCAACTAATTATCAAAAAAAATAAAATTTTAAAGGCACCTTGTATTGCGGGCGTTGATTATGATATAATGACTCATGAATTTAAATATATATGAGCTATAGATTCTAGCATATGAACAAGAGGAGAGTTTTATGAATAAGAACAATAAAAAAATCAAGCTTTTGCTTATGGCGCTTTTTTGTTTATTGGCCGTTTTTTTAAATGCGGTTCAGGCGGCTGCGCCTAAAGATAAATCGATAATCGAAATAGAGCTTATACATACCAACGACACACACGGCAATCTTCAGAAGCCTTTCGACGAAGGAGTAACTCTTTTAAAAAACGTTTCGGGCTTTAAAAATATGATCGTCAACAACAAAAAGGACGCTCATCTTCTCATGCTTGACGCCGGAGATATAACAAGCTATAAAGATGTCAGCTTCGATACTATGGAGTCGGACCTTCGCGCTCTTGACGCCGCCGGTTACGACGCCATGACGATAGGCAACCATGAAATAGATTTCGGCCTTTACAGGTTCCACGAACTGGCTAAAACCATAAAAATGCCGGTCTTATGTGCGAATATAATCGATAACAAAACCGGAACTTATTTATTCAAGCCTTATATAATAAAAACGTTCGTTAAAACCAGAATAGCCATAGCTGGAATTACCGCTTCAAATACTTTTACGGCTCTTTCCGACGAAGAGAAAAAATCGATTACATTTATGGGCACCGACGAAGCTTATCTTAAAATAAGGGCTGAATTGAAAGAAAAAGCCGATATTATAGTACTTCTTTCACATTTAGGCCTTCCCGAAGACCGTGAATTCGCTAAAAAATATCCTGAGGTAAAACTTATAATAGGCGCGCATTCGCATACTTTTTTAAACGAGCCAGAATATATAGGCAAAACCTGTATATTAAATGCGGGCAAGTTCGGCGATTGCCTTGGAAAAGCTAAAATTAAAATCGTCAACAACGAAATTATGTCGGTCGACGAGCAGCTGATTTATCTTAAAAAGACGTTTTTAAAGAAATAATTCTTTCGTTTTACGCCGTTAAAAATGTCTGTTAGTTATTATTAAGCCGCATCGTTCGATCGGTATTTATCTATAATCGCGGTTAATTTTTCGATATTTACGGGTTTTGAGATATAATCGTCCATACCTGATTCCAGGCATTTTTTCCGGTCGGATTCCATTGCGTATGCGGTCACCGCTATAATTACAGATCTTCTGCCGGCGTTTTTTTCCATGAGCCTTATTTCTGACGATACTTCAAATCCGCTTGAATCCGGCAGCTGTAAATCCATGAACACTATATCGTATTCGCCGCTCCGGTATTTTTCGACGGCTTCTTTAGCGCAGGACGCCACTTCCATTGAATGTCCGGACATTCCTATGACATATTTCATCAATGCCTGTGAAATCGCGTTATCTTCGACGAGAAGAATTTTTACTTTTCCGTTTGTAGAAGTTTTATCGCGCGGTCCGTTGAAAATTTTCATTTGATCTTCCCCGCCGTTGTTTTTAGTTTCGGCGGAATCCGCCCGTGCGATTTTAAAAGGGATTTCAGAATAAAATTCGCTGCCCTGTCCTTTAACGCTGTTGAATCCTACGGAGCCGTTCATTAATTCGGTGAGTTTTTTAGCTATGGATAAGCCGAGGCCGGTGCCGCTGTATTTTTTAGTGTAGGACATATCCAGCTGCGTGAAAACTTTAAAAAGGTCTTCATGGCGTTCGGTCGGTATTCCAATGCCGGTGTCGGTCACTTTGAATTTTATGGTGCATTCGTCGCTTGCTGCATATTTAACTTCGGCAGTTAAAATTATGAAACCGCTGTCGGTAAATTTTATTGCGTTCGATAAGTAGTTAGATAATATTTGTTTGAGCCGGTTTTGGTCGCCGTAAACAAAAGGCATCGAACCGTTTTTTTCGATATAAAGCTTTAATTTTTTTTCTTCGATTTTATTTTTAAAAAAATCGGAAAGCTCTGACAGCGTGTCGTCTATAGGGAACGCTTCTTTTTCGAGGCTCAATTTTTCGCTTTCGATTTTTGATATGTCGAGAATGTCGTTTATTATAACCATGAGGGATTCCGCGGATTTGCTTATCATATTAACGTATTCTATCTGCTCGCCGCTTATCGGCGTGTTTTCTAAAAGGTGCAGAAACCCTATCACTCCGTTCATGGGCGTTCTGATTTCGTGGCTCATATTGGCCAGGAACTGTGATTTTATTTTATTAGCCTCTTCCGCTTTATTTTTAGCTTCGATATTTTCAATAATTTTTTTATTGAGCTGTTCGTTGGCTTTGACTAATTCTCTTGTCGCGTTTTTGACTTTATAGTTAAGCGCATATATTATTAAGGCGGAAGTTAAAAGAAGCGCCGCCAGGGAGTAAAATAAATTTTTAAGCCATTTAGGAGTGCTTATCTGGTCGGTAATGTCTTTATTTATCCAATAATCGAGTCGTTTATAGTAAAAAGAATTTTTATCCTGCTTCCATTCGCTCAGGTAGCGGTCTATGGTTTTGATAACGTCTTCGTTCTGTCCTTTTTTTACGGCGAAAAACAGCTTGAAAGGGTTAAAAAGTATGGGCGTTCTGATGATATTATATTTTTTTTCGTTGCTGTAGCCGAAAAAATGGCTTGTAATGCCGGCGTCCACTTCTTCTCTGCCGGTGAGCTCGAGCACCTGCTGAAAAGAGTCTTTTTCGACGAACCTGGCGTTGATTTTAAAATCGCCGCAAAGTTTTACGAAATAATTTCCGCTGAAATCATTTTTCATTATGGCTATAGTTTTGTTTTCGAGATCGAGGATGTTCTGGATATTATTGCGCTTATTGCAGTATACCTGTCCCCACACTATAAAAGCGTTTTCGGTGCAATAATCCATATACTCGCCGCGTTCGGCGGTAAATGCGGCGCTGGTTATTAAATCGATTTCGCCGCTTTTCATTCGCTGCAGGCATTCGTTCCAGCTGCCGTAAACGAATTTAAGCTCCCACTGTTCTTTTTCAGCTATATTTTTAAGAAGGTCAGCGAAAAGCCCTGCCGGCTCTCCGTCTTTATGAAATATAAGCGGTTCGAAGGGGAAAGACCCTATTTTTAATTGTTTACAAAGCGCTTCGGCGGGCGCTAAAAGCGCAAAAAATGTGAAGCATAGGAAAAGCGATATAACTGTTTTGCGTTTAATCATATTAGTTCCAGCCGTTCGTTGTTTAAGCATAAATAAAAAGTACTATACTAATTTAGTATATTATTAAATTCATACGTTGTCAAGAGATAAAAAATGTTATACTTAAGAAGAAATAAAAAAAAATCTGTTATTGCGTCATTATTTTTGATATAATATTTAAGTAAATTAAATTTAATTCTGGATATGCAATTGAATCTGAATGATGGCGGCGAGCCAGTAAAACCGAAAATAGCCGTAGTCATAGGCAGCGGCGGCATAAAGCCCGCATGCGCCATACCGTTGTTTGAATTTTTAGAAACCAGCGGCATAAACATAGATCTTTTGATAGGCTGCAGCGGAGGCGCTATAGTGGCCGCCATGCACGGGTTTGGATACAACTCGGCCGGGATAGCCGATTTGTTTTCGAACCACCTTACAAAAAGCCTTTTTTCACATATAGATTACCGTACTCTGCTTGGAATAGCTAAAATGCCTCTGTGCCGTTTCGATAAAACGCGCGGGATTTTAAAGCCGCAGCGTCTTATGGATGTTTTAAAAAAAATATTTAAAAACTCGTCGTTTGAAAGCATGAAAATACCTACTCTGGTTCAGGTAACCGATGTGGATACCGGGGAGGGCGCCTTGATTAATTCCGGCGATATCGCATCTGCGGTTTACGCATCTGCGGCGCAATTCCCATTTTTCCCCCCGATAAAAATCGGGAATAGATGGTACGTCGACGGCGCTTACAGTTCGCCGCTTCCGGTGCTAGAAGCGGTTAATCGTAGTTATGACGTTATCATAGCGGTAGCTATCGAGCAGCAGTTAAAAACGGAGTCTAAAAGTTTTATTGAATATTTACATCATTTTATAAGCAGAAGTTATACTTCCACCCAGAAAAAGCAGATGGCGCTGGCTATAGATATGCACCACCACGAAATAGTCGTTATCAATATGCATTTCGACGAGCTTATAAATATGTGGGATGTCGATAAAATGCCGGTTATTATTGAAACCGGTCGCAGGATAATAGAAAAGAAAAAAGCCGAAATATCGGCGGCCATAGAAAATTTTAAAAATAAAAAAAGATAACCGTAATATTAATTAATAATAAACGGGAGAATAAATTTGAAATACGAGCTTAAAGTATATAAAATAGAAAATTATACAGTTATAAACATAAGCGGAAAAATAGATTCGAGCAATTCCGAAGAGGCGGAGGCCGAATTGAATTTAATGCTTGAAAATAACGATAAATATTATATTCTCGATCTGTGCGGGCTCGAATATATAAGCAGCGCTGGTTTGAGGGTTTTTCTTTCGGCTTCTAAAAAAATAAAAAACAATAAAGGCAATTTCGTTTTCTGCTCGGTATCCGAAGAAATTAAAGAAGTTTTCGATATAACCGGCCTTCTTCATGTTTTCACGCTCTGTGAAACGCTCGATGGGGCCGTGGAAAAAATCAAGTCAATGGCTCTTTAGTTTTCCCTTTTTTGCCGCCAGTTTTTAAGGTAATAAGAATATTCCACCACATAAATTATATAAACCAGTATTATCAGCGCGGCCAGGCCGGCTCCCGCCGAAAACAATCCGGCCGCCGATGCGATATTGAATATAAGAAGGTTTATAAGAAGTATTGAATAAAAAAACGCCAGAGCGAATTCTGAAAAATAAAAAAAGCAAAACCCCGGCAGCGCGAGCGACGCGTAATATATAATATTTTTATCATGCGGATAAAAAATATTATATATATTTTTTTTTGCGTTTTGCGGTTTTAAAGGCATGAGGCACGAGTTGCACAGGCCTACCTGCACCCGGCATTCGGGGCAGCTTATCGTCGAGCATGCGCATAGATCGGCTTTGGCGCCGTTTTTTAAAACGATGACCTTTCTGATGATGCCCATGAAAATAATTATCAGAAGCACGTTTAAAAGCACCGCTATCATAAAAAGAGGGTTGCTTCTCATCGGCGAAAAAAAAGCGTAATATAAATCGGAATCTTCTAAAAATGAAATCCCTTCTTTATTCTTTAACTTGCCGGATAAAAAAGATGCGGGGCTTATTTTTTTATGATGAAAAGACGCGGCCTGAGGATCATGCGATAGTAATTTAGAAACGTACGAAAAATAATGGTAAAAGTCTATGGAAAGCTTTTCGTTTTTAAAAGCCTTCAGTAAAGCTTTATCGAGGTTCGCCATGGCGGAGTTATCTATGGGCATGGCGTTTATGGCCTGAAATTCATGCGGATTTTTAAGAAAATCGTTGGTTTCCACGGCGAGTTTTAAATATTTTCCGAA
>JAKPTH010000564.1 GCA_029571125.1 bacterium | reverse complement strand
GGTTTTATGCTCATGGATACGTCGCTCAGCGCGGGCAAGAGACTGCCTTCATATTTGAATGTGACGCCGCTTATTTCGACCGCGCCGTTGAGTTCGCCAGGATCTTCCTTGGCCTCGTCGAATTCCGGAACGGCTTCCAGTATGGGTTTAGCTCTTTCATAAAGCGTGTATGCGCTGAGAAGCGCCGTCGTCGAAGAGGAAATTTCGGTCATGCCCGCGAAAAAAGTCGCAAAAGCCGAGCTGAAAGCCGTAAAGGCGCCGGAACTCATCGTCTGATCGGATTGCGGATAGTTGACGATGCACCAGAAAAATATCATGGAGCAGACCAGCGTATAGGTCGAATTAAAAACCGTCGTCAAATTCGTAAGCATATAGGACGGTATTTCTTTTTTTTCCTTGAAAAACTTCGCCCACATGCCGAAAGCCCTGCTTTCCGCGCCGGCCACGCGGAACTTGGCCATGCCGCTGATTATTCCAAAAATCAGGCCGGAGAGCTTTCCGTCAAGCTCCATGATGCGCTTCGAATAATTATACTGAAGCAGAAGAACCGAAAAATAAAACAGCACGGCTATAAGCGCAAGGCCCGCGGCTGTCAACGCCAGTTTCTTGCTGTAATAAAAAAGCAGGAAGAAGTTTAATACGGAAAACGTTCCGGTCAAAAGCGAGCTGAAAACCGTGCCGGAAATAGTCTGCCTTATGGAATTTATGCTCATCGCCCGCATCGCGAGATCGCCGCTGGAGAACTTTCTGAAAAAAGGCGCCGGAAGAGCTAAAAGCCTGTCCCATACGGCCGCTTGCAGAGACGCGTCGATTTTGTTTTCGAACCGGAGCGTCGCGATGGAACGGAAGAATTGCACCATCAGGATGCATACGGAGGCCGAGATTAAAATAGCCGTCGTCTGGACCATCTGCGTGCGCTCTATCTCGGGTATAAGCGTGTCGAAAGCTATGCTGGTCGCCATGGGCGTAAGCATATTAATTATGCTCAGCGCCGTGCCGGCGAGTACCATAAGTGCCGCGTCCCGGAATATGCCGGCGTCCATAGCGTACCGGCTTATATCTCTTATGCCGAGAGGCCTTGCAGGCAGCGGTCTGTAAAATACATAAGCGATGCCCGAAAGCATCGCGGCCTCGGCGCGGCCGACTTTCAATACTTTTCCGCTGCCGGGGATATGCAATTTATAACTCGACGCCGATTGCGGAATAAGGGCTGCCGGCCGGCCGTCTTCCAGGTAGGCCAGAAGCGGCCCCGCGTCTTTTGTCCACCAATCGTCGCGCAGCAGGACTTTTCTGTGGCGCACCATCGAAAAGCGCGCCGTTTCGGCAACCGGGTCGGCGATCGTTTCGCCCTTTTTTATGGCAGGCGGTATTACGATTTCTATTTTCGAGGCCGCCCCTACGAGCATGCATGCGGCGGCGAATTCTCCGTTGTCGGCGTCCGCCGGCGAAGCGCCTTCGAATCCGGGATCGACTATCGAAGCGAAACCGGAAAGCGAACGGTCTACGATTGCCGCGTCTCGCAAGGTCCTTTTTTCCAGCCGGGATATTTCTTCGCTCTCGGAGTTTTCGGTCTTTTCGATCAAAAGCCACAGCACGATCGAATGGAAAGCGGCGATGCTGCAGGCTATATCGGGCTGCTCCAGGAAGTTTTGCGTGCGGCGCGCGGATATGGAAGGGCCGGTTTCGCTTCCTGCGTTTTGCGTATATATTTTAAACCAGAAGCGGTTGGTGACCGGGAAATATCCGGCATGGCCGGCAAAAAAAGCGAGATAACTTCCCAGGGCCTCCACTTCGCCTTCGATCAGCTTTACCCACAGGACCTCGCCGGGTCTGGCGCCGTATGAAGAATTGTCCTTCATGGCTATCGCTTCGCCCGGGTCTATAAATTCGAGGCTTTTCGGAGGAAGTTTATAGCCGACCAGGGCGAAAGTTATATTTTCGGCCCATCCGTCTAAAAGCCTGGCGTTCGGGGCTCTATCTTCCGCGTCAGAGGCGAGAAAATCGATCGGTTTTTCTTCGAGGACGGCCATGGGTGCCGCTCCGGCGACTATCCTGCACGGATTGTCCGGGCGGAAATCAAAGCCGGCCAGCATCTGGCCTTTTACGGCGGTGAAAAGCCAGCTTTTCCTGCCGAAAGAGCCGTCGGGGAGTATTTTAGTGAGAAAGACGTTGACCGCGCCTTCCCTGACCAGCCATGCTTTTTTATTGCCTTCCAATATGAAGCTGTCTTTAGCTTTTAACTCGATATTCATAATCATTTTCCGTTATTATTCATTAATGCATTTTTATTAATTGCGAATAGGCGCTGTCCGGGTCCGCCGAGAGTTCTTCGTGCGTCCCGCGGCAGACGATTTTACCGTATTCCATCACTATTATTTCGTCGCAGTCGCGAACGGTGCTGAGCCGGTGGGCCACTATAATGCATGTGCAGCCGCGCCGCCTGAGGCTTTCGTCGATCATTTTTTCGGTCTGCGGGTCCAGGGCGCTCGTGGCCTCGTCGAGGATCATCACGCTCGGATTTATAGCGAGCGCCCTCGCTATTTCGAGCCTCTGACGCTGGCCGCCGCTGAAGTTCTTTCCGCCTTCCTCGGTCCTGGCTTCATAAGCGGCCGGCCGGCGCGCTATGTCTTCGTGGATGGCCGCGTCGCTGGTAGCAAGAAAGACCGAAGCGTCCGGGACCGAATAATCCCATAATATTATATTCTCTTTGATGCTGCCTTCGAACATCGAAATATCCTGATCCACTATGGAAATCGAGTTGGTGATGACGCCGTTGGATATCTGCGAGCGCGGACGCCCGTCAAAAAGTATTTCACCGGACCACGGCATATAAAGGCCGGAAACGAGCTTGGCGACGGTCGATTTACCCGAGCCGGAACTTCCGACCAGAGCCACGCGCATTCCGGGCTTGAGTTTGAGATCGAAGTTTTCTATGAGCGGCGGTTCAAGCCTGCTGTAACCGAAAGTGACGTTTTTCAATTCGACGAACCCTTCCAGCTTAGATATTTTTTCGCCGCCCGCCGTAATTTTTTCCGTAAACCTTTTATCTTCGCGGTAATTCATCACATCGTCTATCCTGTTCATGCTGCCTTCGAGCTCCTGAAGAGAAGAGCCAAGCTGGACGAGCCTGTTGACCGGCTCGATGAAGCTCGCCATGAGGCTTTGAAAAGCCACCAGCATACCGAGGGTCATCTTTCCGTCCATGACCAGAAACCCGCCGAAACCGAGAATCAGCGCGTTGTTCAACGCATTGAGAAACGTGGGGACGCAGGAGATGAACTGGTTAGTCGTGTCCATGTCCTGCGAAGCGCATAACACGTTCGCGTGAAGGCCGCTGATCTTGGCGAAAAAGTCCGTTTCCGAG
>JAKPTH010000550.1 GCA_029571125.1 bacterium | reverse complement strand
TGCCGGATACTCTCACGCCGTTTTTGGATTTGTCTATGAGCAGGTCTGATATTTCATTAGCCGTGAAAGCGAAGTGCATGAAATATATTTCTTTTTTTGCCTGGCTTAATAATTCGTGTATCTTAGCGTTCGGCTTATCTTCGGGAGCGAAAAACACTTCTACGAGGGATTTTTCTCCGCCGATGGATATTTCGGCTTTCTGTTCTTCTACCGTAGAAGGCGACGACGCGCCGAATTTATCTTCTACGAACATTTCGTCGAATTCTCTCTGGTATATGGTAACTAACTCTTTTGAATAAAAGCACAGGGCGTTGTTGTTGTTTTTATAACTGCACGAATCGGTTAAATTATAGGAACCGGTCCATACTTTATTTGAATCTACGATAGCGAATTTGTTGTGCATTAAAGCGGAGCGGTCGTTGTCGGGTTTGACTTTGATTCCGGCTTTTACGAGCGCGGCAGCGAATTCATTTGAAAAATAATCGGTATCGGTAACGAGCCTTATTTTAACGCCGCGCTTGTGGGCCCTGATAAAAGCGTCCACTATGCTCTGGAGACGGAATTCGAAAAAAGCGCCGTCGATAGACGTTTTAGCCGAATCGATCAATTCGATAAAAAAGTTATCTATTGTTTTTGCGCGGTCTTCGGACGGTCCGAAATAAAGTTCAAAATTATTTTTAGAGTTGGGCACCGCATTCGCAAAATTAAAAGCCGAAAAGCACAGGCTGAGTAAAAACGCGAATAAAAACGCTTTAGAAAATTTTTTAAGCATAAAATTCATCTCCTTGCGGTCATTTATAAAATAATAACGATATCGATTTTTAATTTCCCTTTATTTGCAATACTTTTTATGCATTTAAATAGTTTTTAAACCGATCTTCATCTTGTATATAACAATTATAATCGCTGAAAACCCTTTTGTCAAATTTTTCGGCAATTATTTGTCATAATCATTTCAACGCGCTATCATTTTGCAAAATATTCCCTGAATTCGGTTAGCCTTTGCAGCGATTCTTCAAATGTTTTATTTCCGAATTCGTCGTCGCGCGCCGACATATGAATTATAGTCGGTATGCTGACGGTCGAATAGGCTCCGTGCCTGGGGCCGTTAATCAATTGTTTTTTGTTGACGGTTTTTTCGACTCCCGCCTTATGCCTGGCCCGCAATTTTTTAGCCGCATTGAAAATATACTTTAGCACGTAGCCGCCGTATTCGAGCGTTTCTTCTCTTTTGGGAATGTAACCTTTATGAATAACGTTGTTTCTGAATTCGACCTGTTTTTTTTCGGCCGGGTCGGCGGATTCACCGAATTCGTTAAGGTATAAAAAATAAAAACCGCCTATCTGACGTTCCGACTGGGTCGCGACCATTTTCCATGTTTTTAAATATTGTTCGTGGTCTATGTTTTTAGACGCCAAAACCGATTCGACGAAAAATTCATAAAATCTTTCGAGCGACGCCGCGAAACTGGAAACGGCCTCCCTGTAATAGCCGTCCATAAAAGCCATGGCGCCGAGGTCGAACAATATCTCGAATTTTTGTTCCTGAATAAAAATAGTGCTTTCATGGCCTTTATCGCATTTCATTTTATAAATTCCATCGTCGCACATTTCGACTTCCACGAAGTTCAAATCGTTTATTTTATCTTCCGTCAAACATTTATGGCACGATATCAATAATTTCATAAAAACCTTCCTTGAAAATTATATAAAAAGGGACCGCCTGAAAATCGACTTTCCGGGCAATCCCTTTTTTAATTGTCCTGCGTATTTATTCCGGGCCGTTTATCTTAAGAAAATAGCCCATACGAGAGCGAATACCGGTATTAAAACGGGCAGGGAATACATAAATACATAGCCGAAAAACGAAGGCATTTTAACGTTCATCTGTTCGGAAATGTTTTTAACCATAAAGTTCGGGCCGTTGCCTATATAGGTCATGGCGCCGAAGAAAACCGAGCCGAGCGATATGGCTATAACGTATTGCGAAAGCACGGGATTAGCGAGCAGAGCCGAAACGTGGTCGACACCGTTCAAGCCTTTGGCCGCGGAAAGGAAATTAAGATACGTAGGCGCGTTATCTAAAAAGCTGGATAAAGCTCCGGAACCCCAGTAGAACTGACCCGGCGTCTTAATGCCGAGGCTCGCCGCGTTGGCTTCGAGCCAGTCGAGAGCGGGCATCATGGTTGCGAAAATACCTACGAACAGGATCGCGACTTCTTTGATAGGATCAAAATTGAAGCCGTTTTCAATGTGGTTTTTAGCCGGCGTGGATTTATAAGCGGCCACCGCGCAGCCGAGCATTATAATTTCGCGCCACGGAGTCGGCAGGAAAACCGCCACGAGGATGATGAATAAAAAGAGAAAGTTGGTAACGCCGAGAAGCTTGAATTTTAAAGTTTCGTCTTCGTCGGGAAGTATTCCGTCGTCTTCTTCTTTTTTGTGGTGCTTTTTCTTTTTGGATTCTTTCTTTTCAGCGGCATGGACGGTTTCATCGGATTTGTGCTCGGTCGCATGTTCGGCTAAAGCTGCCGCTTTTTTCTCGAGACCCTGCATTTTGTCTTTAGAGAAATAAAAATAATCCACGGCGAAGAATATGCTTATTATTAAAAATATGGCTACGCCCCACATCTGGATGACGTTTTCGATTACCCAGAAGAACGGAACGCCCTGAAGATATCCAAGGAAGAGCGGGGGATCGCCGATGGGCGTGAGAGCGCCGCCTACGTTGCTTATGGTGAATATAAAAAACATTATAAGATAAGGCCTGATTCTGCGATGATTGATTCTGATGAAAGGCCTGATTAAAAGCATCGAGGCGCCGGTAGTCCCTATTATGTTAGCGAGTATGGAACCTATGAAAAGGACGGCCGAGTTTATGACCGGATTGCCTTCGTTTTTAAGTTTTATAACTATGCCGCCGGTAACGACGAAAAGGCTTCCTATCAGAGCTATAAACGATATGTATTCAAGCGCCGTATGAAACACTTTTGTGCCCGCGCCGCCGCCTATGGCGAAAAGATAATAAAACACGACAAAAGCGCCGAGGGCGTATGACACGTAAGGATAGTTATGTTCCCAGAAATGCTTGTTGATAAAAGGCATTAACGCTATACCGAGCAGAAGCGCGGCAAACGGGATCATTAACATTGGCGGAACCGTATAAGACACCTTGTGGCCGCCGCCCGAATGAGCGCTGGCAGCGACTTCGGCCGTAGCCGACGAAACATGAGCTCCGGCCGCCGCGACTTCTTCAGTAGCGCATGCGGCATAAAAACCGGCGGAAAGAAAAACAATTAAAACCGCCGCGACCGTTAAAAAAGAAAAGTTCACCAGGAGTTTAACCTTACTGCCTGACATATAACCCACCCTCTTTAAAAAAATTATTAATTTACAGAAAAACAAGCTAGCTGTAAATTCTGAATCATTCTATCACAAGCGCCGCACAAAAATCAATAAAAATTAATATTTAAGCTATACTTAATCAACTTTCAAAAGCTTATTAAACATAGGATTTTTTTAATAAAATCCAAGTTTAAACTTTTCCAAACCCAATTAGTGAAAAAAAGACCGGATCACCCCGGTCTTTTAATAAAATATTATTTTATCCGTTTTTTAAATTAATCCAAAATTATAAAGTTATTTCTGATATTATTCAACCTTTATAAATGGGTTCTACTGGATAATAAGCCCTGTCGTCGAGTTCGAAAATCTCTAAAACGAGCGAATCCGGATATTCTACTACTAAATCGGTTTCTTTAGGATGAGAGCGTGAAATAAGTATCCTGTGGCTATCTACGCCGTCTTTGACAATTTCCTTTTCCACCCTCGTTGAACCGTTCACAAAATTGCGCGTAACGACTGCTTCAAAAACTTTATGCTGCGGGTTGTTGAACTGAAGGTGAAGAAGGTAGTACTCAGGCGTCCATTTATATCTATATGTTTTCATAAATCTAAAAGCCGCTCCTTAATC
>JAKPTH010000533.1 GCA_029571125.1 bacterium | reverse complement strand
AAGGTAGCTGGCGATTTCGTCAAGGCTGATAGATATTCTGGCGGGAGCGAATTGCGATATGAAAGCGTCCAGAAAAGCGGCTTCGTTGTAAAAAATTTCAGGCAGTTTTAAATGAGGGGTCTCGCCGCTGCAATAATAATTGAATACCGACGCGCGGGAGAAAAAATTGAATTCGCGCGCGTAAGACGCCGTGAGCCTCAGGTCGCCGTCTATTCCGGAAACGGCCGTGAGATGTATGGAAACTTCGGCGGCCGGGCTTTTTTCGATGATATTTTTTATCGCGGCCGTGGCGTTTTCGTAAGATATGCAATAGAGCCTGACGGCTGTGGCTTTTTCTTCGAGCGCAGATGTGATATTTTGCTTAAAGATAACGGCGAGTTCCGGCTGAGAGCACACGATATGCATGCCTGAGCCGCTCGCGGCTATATTGCGGGCTATTTCGGAATATAACCGCTCGTATGAGCCGCAATCGAACCTTTCCTCGCGGGGAGAAATTGAAATAATGTTAACGGCGTGATCGAAATTATCTTCGAAGGAAAGCCAGTTTCTATATTTGACGGGATCAAAATCGATGGAATTGAAAAATATGAAACGCGCCTGATAATTTATCAGCAAAGTTTCGGAATGCTTGAGCCCGTTTTCGCGCGGTGAAAAATTTTCGTATTCGCCGTCTTGCAGGATAATTACGCGTTTTTTTTCGCTTTCGTAATTGTCGTCGAATAATCCGGCGCGGTATAAAAAACTGTCGAACCTGGTTTTATGAAAAGGCTCGCCGAGATAAACGATAACGTGCTTTTTAAAACGCCTGTGAAGCGACATTAAAACGGCGGCCATGGCTGTTTTTTCAGAAACGTCGCTGCGCCCGGCGCAAATGGTCCTTATTTTTTTATCTATTATGTTTTCGAAGGTTTGCTGCCATATTTTTTGCATATACTGGTACGAAGCGGAAAAGCATATATCGTATTTGCCGAGGACTGCTGGAGCGTCAGGATTATCGTAATACGCTCCCGGCGAAGGAGCGTTCAAAAATTTCATGCTTTCGTGATCGCCGTAAAACGCGTTCATATACTCTATTTCGTTTGAATAAAATTTAAGCCTTTCTATATTGTAAAATTCCGAGCCGCGGGCGAAAGCGTTTTCGGCGAGCTCGGTGGAAACGATCATCCAGAAGATATTGGCGTTGTATTTGATCATTATATTTTTCAGCGACGCCAGCATCGAAAGCGCCTGCCGCCTGCCGCGATAGTGATAATTAATGACGGCGCAATCTATGTCGATAAGTTCCGCTTCGATGTCGGATACCAGGTCTATGTATCGGTAAACCGTTTCCGGACCGCTTTTAGTTATAGCGGGCCTGTCCGGATAATCGAGAAAAAAAACGGCCGTTTTCTTTGAATTTGAAGCGAACTTGTTTAAAATATTTTTATATTCCGCCTCGTTTTCGGACTGGATCATCACGTTGGCCATTATCGCGGCCGCCTGGAAATATTTTTGGGATAAATCGGCCCGCTTGAAAAATTTGAAAAGGCCCGCGAGTTTTTTTTCGTAGTATCCGCCGGGATCTTCTTCGCTGGTGAAATATATCTTTTTTGTATGGCGGTCGAAAATGATTTCTTCGCTCCAGTTCTCGTTGGTCAGCGACATGCCGGCTCCGTCCGGGCCGCCATAAAGCCTGG
>JAKPTH010000528.1 GCA_029571125.1 bacterium | reverse complement strand
AGAGAGCCCCAGCCGGACAACGTAAAAACGAAAAACGGCATCGTAAAAATAAGACTTTACAGCGAAACTTTCGCATTAGACCTCTCGAGTACCGAAATCAGGATAAACGGTCCTTCGCCTGCCAATACCGTCCTTTATTATAAAAAAGGCACCAACGAAGACGAGTTCGTTTACGACCCGGCCACCGAAATACTCACATTCGATCCGTCAAAGCGTCTCGGTAACCCCGTGGTTTACGAGCAGGGAACCATAACGGTCTATCTGCTCGACGCAAAAGACGTAAAAGGAAACCACCTTCAATCGAGGCCGCTTACATGGTCGTTCATATACGACAGCATCGGGCCTGTAGCTGGCTCGGAAACCGAACCCGCCAAAAATTCCTGGACAAAAAACAACAAGCAGGTAGTAAAAATGAAGATAAGCGACGCTACGACCAAAGTCGTCGCCACTTCTATAAAAATAAAGATAGACGGGGTGGAATACACCACTTCGTCGCAGGGTTTGAGCTACGATCCGGCCACCGCGTGGCTCACTTTCGACCCCGGCGTTCAAAACGTCACTTTCGCCGATAAAACGATAGAAGTCGAGCTCACCGAGGCCGCGGACGAAGCCGGAAATACTCTGACCGCCGGCGTCAACAATAAATGGTCGTTCAAGGTCGATTCTCTGCCGCCGCTGGCGTCAAATTTCAATCCGCCGCAGGGCGCCGTAAGAAACACTACCACAGTGCCTGTTTCGTGCAAACTTACCGACCTTTTTTCAGGCGTCGATACCGATTCCATAGTTTTTAAAATCAACAATCTTCAAATATCCGCCTTCACGATAGCTCCCGACGGCACTTTGAGCTATAACGCAAATCTTCCCACCGGCACCAATACATGCGAAATCAGCTTCAAAGATATCGCGGGAAACTTCCTCGCGGTAAATCCTAACGTATGGTCTTTCGTTATCGATAACGGCCGCATGCAGGTCATTTCCGACGCGACTTCTCCCGACCCGCAGCATAACAGTTACTCAAAAACCGCGCGGAATTATTTCACTCTAAAGATGACAAAAACCACTTCCGGTCTCGACACGGATTCTATCACTTTCAACGTTTTACAGGGCAACCCGCCCGAATCGGCCCAGGGCACGGTCACGGCCGAAGAAAAAAGCGATCATTACCTCATAAAATGGACATTAAACGCCGCGGAATTCGCCGAAGGCAAGATAGACGTTTCGCTCACTAAATGCCAGAATCTAGCGGGCTGGAATTTTCTAAACGCTCCATATACCTGGGTATTTACATATGATAAAACGAACCCGTTCCTGAGCGTCGACGCGCAGTCTCCTTCGCCTGCGCCGGCCTCGATCCAGACGAACAATAAGGTCCCGATTTCAGTCAAGCTCGACGATGCGCTCAGCGGCATAGACCCCAATTCGATAACGCTCTCTATAGCTTCCGGCGGCCAGGCGCCTCCCGGAGCCGATTACACCATACAAAACAATGCCGACCAGTTATCGTACGACTCGCTGAATAAAATTTTAAAATTCAATACCATCAACGGTTTCGTCGACGGCAAGCTCACGGTCACTTTAAAAACCGCAAAAGACAAAGCCGGAAACACTTACGATACCGTTCCGGCGGGATCGCTTCCATACTCATGGTTTTTCAATATAGATACGCAGAACCCGGTAAACCAGGTCACGCACCCCGCTAACGATAACGAATTCATTTTATCCAACGACGATTTCATAACAGCCACTCTCAGCGAAGCTACAGGTATAGATACAAATTCCATTAAGCTCACTCTGGTTTCTTTGCCCAAAACCACTATCGAAAACGCTATAGCCGTCGCTCCGCCGTTTTTGACTTTCACGGGCACCAATCCGCGCGACGGAGTACTCAAATACGATCCCAAGCAGAAAACGCCGCCGGTCCAGATTCCCGATTCCATAGTGGAAGTTTATATAACAGCAAAAAACAACGGCGGAACCAATATCACTCCTAACCCGGTCAAACGAACATATAAAGTGGATACGAAAGGCCCGGTCATAATAGATGGCTCCAACCCGCCTGTCGTGGATTCCAGACAGCCCGCGCCGCTTTCAACGGTAGGCGTAAGCGCTACGAAGCCGGTTTTAGTTAAATTCCGCTTAGAAGACCTTCCGGGCGGCGTAAAAAAAGATTCGATCACCTATAAGTTTACAACCACGGACGCTGCCGGAAACGTATTAACCGACACCGCTACGCCGCTTACTTTTAACGATATCAGCCCCAATGTAGTGGAAGCTGTTTATACTCTTCCCAACTCCAATATAACCGCCGGCGCCATACCCGACGTGTGCACCTGTGAAATAGAAATACTTACGGCCACGGACCTTACGGCCGCTCTTCATCCTCTGCAGGCCAGGGCAACAAACAAATGGCATTTTTATATAAACAACTCAAATCCTACCGCGATCAATCCTTATCCGCCCAACGGCTTTGTCACCACCAACAATTCCGAAGAGGTCGGAATCACTTTATTCCACGCTTTCGGAATAAATACTTCGTCCATCGAATTTTATTATAATAACACGCTGGCGCTATTTCCAAGCAGCCCCGCAAGCTACGTCTTCGCATATGACGAACCGGGCGCAAAATTAAGTTTTAAACCGCTCGGAACGCCCACGTCAAAGTGGATAGAAGGCACTAACACTATAGAATTAAGGCACGCAAAAGAAAAAATCGGCGGAAAAGATATTACCAATCCGGTAATATGGTCCTTTTTGTGCGATACGGTTCCCCCTTCGGCTTCCATGAATTTTCCTAATACGCCGTTCGTGACTACGGCCGACATAGACGTGCTTATAAATCTCAGCGACGCCACCAGCGGAATCGATCCGGCAAGCGTCACTTTCGAAATAAAAAAACTCGGCGATCCCGATTACGCAAAATATTTCCTCACGCCCGGCTCCGCTTTAACTTATGCCAACAATATCCTCAAATATTCAAGCGGACAACCATATCAGGCAGGAACATACGAAGTACGTCTGGCGCGCGCCCAGGACAGGGCGGGCCACAATTATGTGACCGCGCCTTATCCTCCCGGCGGCCCTCTTCCTCTCACGTTCTCTTTCGGAGTCGTAAAAGACGGTCCTATGGCTTCTATTATACAACCCATGCCCAACGCCGTAGTAGACTATAACCTCAAGCCCGGCAGCGATGAAATAATAATCAAAATCGAACCGCCCGCCGGTTCGCCTGGCGTGGATCCTTCGTCCATCGAGCTGGAGATCACCGAAGGCGCAAATCCGGCGCGCCTCGTAAAAGTCATCGCCGGAACAGGCCTTACTTATGACGCCGGCACTAAATTGCTGTCGTATAAGTACTCCAGCGTGGTGCCGCCGCTTCCAGTACCCGAAGGAAAAATAAGAGTCAACCTTAAAACGGCCAAGGATTTTCTCGGAAAGCCCTATGTATCCAGCCCCAACCCGCTCGTATGGAGCTACATTATAGATACTAAAGCGCCGCTCCTTATAGAATCGAGCGTCAATCCATTACAGAACAAATACGCGATGACCGATACGCAGGAAATAACCATGCGCCTCGACGACGGGCCTGCAGGCTCGGGATTCGATACCGCATCGATACAATTAGAGGTTAAATACTATCCAGAAAACAACCCGGGCAATCAGTTCACGAGTCTATTAAATGTCGGCACCTTCCTCAAATTTGAAAACAAACCTATCGCCGGCGTTACCGGCGACTATCTTCTTACCTTTATTCCGAGCCCCAAATACGCCGAAGGCACGGTGGACGTAAGGCTCGTTTCCTGCAAGGACCTCGCGGGACATCAGTACGTTTCGCAGCCGTCAGGCCTGTCGCCGTATTCTTACAGATTCACGGTGGACCTCACCGCGCCGAAGCTCTTCGACGATCAGGTGCAGCCCGGCCACATCGCGGCCGTCCGCTATACCAAAAACAATATGCTGCCTATAGTTATGAAATTCGATGACGGAAAAGGCTCTCAGGTCGATCCGTCATCCATCCAGCTGAGCGTAAAAGACCAATTATACAAGATCGGCGAAAGCGCAAATCTCACTTACACCGCCGACGCCACATCGCTCACTCTTACTTTCACGCCCGCGTCGCCATATCCCGACGGCACTGTGGACGTAGCGCTTAACGCCTGCAAGGATTATTCCGGCCGAAGCGCTCTGGGCACGCCCTCTAATGTTTCGCCTCCCGGCTATAGATTCGCTTTCGTATGCGACACCGTAAAACCCGTCGGTTTGAACCCGGTACCGATGAACGGAGCGTTCACGTCTGACCCGTCAAGCTTTATATCGCTGCAGCTCAAAGACGTCACCAGCGGAGTGAACAATCACACGCTCGTACTGCGCGATAAAAACGGCAACGTTCTTCCGCTGATGCCTTCGGCTACAGTTTATAATCCTTCCACTTTCGTTCTGCGTACCAGAGCGCAAAATCCTCTTCCGGAAGGAACGGTTTCCGTAGAAGTATGGTGTCAGGACAGGGCTACCAATGAAATAGAATCGACCGAAAATCCGCCGCATTTCCGCTGGAGCTTCCTGGTAAGCACGGCCGGCCCGACGGTAGTGATGACGAAACCGTCCCCTGGCACGAACCCTAAATTCCCTCGCGTAAACGACAATCTGCAAAAGCTGGATTTCGTCTTCACCGATAACGGAGTCGCCATAGAACAGGCAAGCATTCAGCTTACCGTGCAATACCCCGACTCGACTTCGATGACTTTCAAGCTCAATCAGCCTAATTATCTCACATACGATGCGCTAAACAAAAAACTCACGTTCAATCCGGGTTCTAACAACGCTTCGGCCAACCCGCCGATAATGTATAAAGAAGGCACTGTAAGCGTAAGCCTCATGGCCAACAACCTCAGCGGTTTTCCGCTTGCAGGAAATACGAGCTGGCAGTTCCAGGTGGATTCGAAAGGGCCTTACGTAATCGCAGGTTCTCCTTTGCCGGCGCCCAATTCGGTCACCGGCAATACGCAGATACCTATAAAATTAAAGATAAAAGACGACCTGGGAACTATAGAGCCTCTAGAAATAGCCATGAGAATCGAAAACGCAGGACTTCCGGGCGGCTTCATAGATAACATAACCACCACGACCCTCGGCCCCGGAGGTTTTCCGCCGCTCACGTTCAACGCCGCCAACGGCGAAATAATTTTCGACCCCGCTAAAATGGGCGTGACATTCGCCGGCGAAGTGACCGTGATATTAAAACGCGCCAAGGACGATCTCGGCAACGGCCTGATAGGCGGCTCCTACAGCTGGAAATTCAGCATAAACGCCACCTCGCCGTGGGCGGACAACCCCACGCTGAACAAAGTCAGCGGAGGCATTGTGGGACCGTCGATCCCCGCGGCCGGCGCCCTTATTAATTCAACGCATTTTATAACGTCCATGCAGCTATTCCCTCAGCAGGCCTCTGCGACGATCAATAAAAACACCATCAAAGTTAAAATCGGCGGCAGCGAATATTCTTATTCCGAGCCGGCCATGATGTACACGCCCGTCAACGGGCAGAATTACGGCATTTTAAATATCGATACCGATAAACTATCGCCCGCTCCGGCCGTACCGGCTAACGCTTCAATAGAAATAGCCCTCACGGCCGTTCAAAACAGCCTGGGCACGAACATAGCGGCCCCATATAAATACAGCTTCACCATAGACACTCTGTCTCCTTCGGCGGGAACCGAAACCCCGGCCGATCAGAGCATAATAAAAGACCCCAGGGCTATCATATCGGTAGAGCTTTTAGACCCGCCGTCTCATAGAATCGACACGTCTTCCATCGAGTTCACCGTCAACGGAATAATGTTCAATTCAACCACAGGCGGGCTCAGCTACAACCCCGTAATGCGCAAGATGAATTTTAATCCGGCCGCGGTAAAAGTGCCGGCCAATTATTCTTATAAAAAAGGCAACAATAACGTCTCGCTCGTAAACGCCCGCGACGAAGCCGGCAACCCCCTCGTTTCGCCCAAATCGTGGACCTTCTTCGTGGACGGCAGCGGGCCGGTGGCGCTTTTAAGCACCGCAACGCCGGCGCCTGATACAATTACAGGCGATCCACGTTCGGTAATTTCAATCAAGGTCACCTCAGAAGGCACTAAAATCAATCCAGCTACATTCCTGGTAAATATAAAAACCGGGCTCGCTGATTTCGATATATCAGGAACCGACGAAGTGCGCGGAGTATCATACAACGAAACGAGCGGATATTATATGATCGATCCGGCTCGCCATCCGGCTTTACAGTTCAGCAACGGAACGGTAAAAGTCCACCTCAAGCAGGTTTCCAATCTCGCCGGCAACCAGCTGCAAAACCCGGTACAGTGGGAATATTATATAGACGGACGCGGACCGCTGGTAAAAAATAATTCCAGAAATATCGGCGCGCCTAACGGAATCGGCCCGATAACTTCAAATAAAACGCAGAAAGTCTTCTTCGACATAGCCGACGAAGACGAAATATCGCAAATAGATTTAATTTCGCTTAAAATGCTGGTAGTTTACGGCGGCTCAACCGTAGAAGTCGGCGCTTACAGCCCCGGATG